>JAGRJO010000281.1 GCA_020442725.1 Lysobacterales bacterium | reverse complement strand
GCTTGAACATTTCGATTCAAAAGTTTATGTGACTGTGATTCCCAGAAATGTGCGTGTTGCTGAAGCTCCGTCACATGGAATGTCGGTTATCGAATATGACTCTGCCTCACGTGGAGCCATTGCTTACCTTGGGTTGGCAGGAGAAGTGATAAGAGGAAATAACTAACATGGCAACAAAGAAAAGAGGACTGGGAAGAGGGCTTGACGCGCTTCTTGGCTCAAAAACAAATACCAAAGGGGATTTGTCAGTTACTCAATCTGATAACGACAACATTCTCACAGAATTGGAAATCGAGCTGATTCAGCCGGGAAAATATCAGCCTCGTACCAAGATGGATGCTCAAAAGTTGGAAGAGTTGGCTGATTCAATTAAGGCTCAAGGCATGGTTCAGCCGGTTATCGTTAGAAGTATCGGAAAAAACAAATATGAAATCATCGCCGGCGAGCGTCGCTGGCGTGCCGCACAAATTGCTGAACTAAGCAAGGTTCCTGTTGTTATCAAACAAGCTGATGACAGACAAACAATTGCCATGGCTTTGATTGAGAATATTCAACGAGAAGATCTTAATCCGTTGGAAGAGGCATTGGCTTTACAAAGGCTCATCGAAGAATTTGATTTAACGCATCAACAAGCCGCAGAAGCTGTCGGGCGTTCGCGAGTTGCCGTGAGTAATTTATTACGATTACTTGATTTGCATAAAGATGTCAAAAAGCTGCTGGATGATGGGCAATTGGAAATGGGACACGCTCGGACTCTGCTTGCACTGGATAAAAGTTTACAGCTTAAAGCAGCCATGGAAATGATTAATAAATCAATGACGGTTCGTGCAGCAGAGCAGTTTGTTAAAAATCATGGTGCTGAAAAAGTACAGAAAACACAATCACAAAAAGATTCCGATATCCGGAAGCTGGAACATGATCTTTCAGAAAAACTATGTTCACAAGTCAGTATTCAACACAGTAAACAAGGTAAAGGTAAATTAGTTATTAGCTATCACTCGGTTGATGAGCTCGAAGGTATCTTGTCAAGAATTAAATAAGTTTCAAAAACAATAGTATTATGTCAACAAAATTATTAGAACTAGAGAATTGGGTCAATCATATTGCAGAACTTACAAAACCAGAAAAAGTGGTTTGGTGTAATGGTTCTGAAGAAGAAAAACAACAACTGGATGAACTTTTATTATCCACCGGCGATTATAAAAAACTGAATGAAGAAACGCATCCGGGTTGTTTCCTTCATTTATCAGATCCACAAGATGTAGCGCGCGTGGAACACCTGACATTTATATGTACTGAAAATGAAGAAGATGCCGGTCCAAACAATCATTGGATGGACCCTAAAGATGCGCATGAGAAAATGGACGACCTGTTTAGCGGTTGTATGAAAGGTCGTACCATGTATGTTATTCCTTATTGTATGGGGCCGATTGATTCGCCAATTTCAAGATGTGGTGTTGAAATCACCGATAGTCCGTATGTTGTGCAAAATATGCGACTCATGACACGAATGGGTGCGCCGGCACTACAACGTATTGAAAAAGAAGGTCGTTTCGTTAAAGGCTTGCATTCCATCGGTGAATTAAATCCGGAAAGAAGATACATTATGCATTTCCCTGAAGAACTAACAATTAAGAGTTTTGGTTCGGGATATGGCGGAAATGCATTGCTTGGTAAAAAATGCCATGCATTACGAATTGGTTCCTATCAGGCAAAAACCGAAGGTTGGCTTGCTGAACACATGTTGATTCTTGGGTTGGAGAATCCACAAGGTGAGACTCATTATATTGCAGCCGCTTTTCCATCGGCTTGTGGAAAAACCAACTTGGCGATGTTGATTCCGCCTGAAGGCTATGTTCAGGAAGGTTGGAAAATCACTACCATCGGTGATGATATTTGCTGGATGCGTCCGGGCGAAGATGGAAGACTTTGGGCGATTAATCCTGAAGCCGGTTTCTTCGGTGTGGCTCCGGGAACTTCAAATGAAACCAACCCTAATGCTTTGGCAATGCTCTATAAGGATGCAATTTTCACCAATGTCGCAGAAACGGAAGACAATCAACCTTGGTGGGAAGGTCTGGATGACAGAGTTCCTGTTTATGACTGGAAAGGCAATGAATTTAATCCTGAAAATGGCCCGGCGGCTCATCCTAACTCAAGATTTACCGTTTCATCAAAGACTTGCCCGAGTTATTCCGAAAAAGCCGAAGCAGCCGAAGGTGTACCAATTTCTGCTATCGTATTTGGTGGGAGAAGAGCGGGACTTGTTCCTTTGGTTACGCAGGCTCGTAATTGGGCGCATGGCGTGTTGATGGGTGCAACTGTAGCTTCGGAAACGACAGCTGCTGCAACAGGGGCGGTTGGTGTGGTACGCAGAGACCCAATGGCAATGAAACCATTTTGTGGTTATCATTTTGCGGATTATTGGTCACATTGGTTGTCTTTTGAAGAAAGAGCGCAAAATTTACCGGAAGTTTTTACTGTTAACTGGTTCAGAAAAGAC
>JAGRJO010000280.1 GCA_020442725.1 Lysobacterales bacterium | reverse complement strand
GTCTCGTTTGGAACAGCACCTGGATCAGATGCAAAAATTACGCATTGTTGCTCCCTATGACGGAGTTGTGATGAGTCATTTGGCGCAGCCCGGGCAATTAGTCAATGCCGGAAATGATGTTGTTGAATTTATGCAGGCAAATAAACTGGAAGTGGTCGTCCATGTTCCGTTTACTTTTAAAAGTCAGATTCAATCAGGGTCTTTCTGGAAAGTAGAAACACTGGATAATAAAACCTATGACGCAGAAATCATTCAGTTTGTTCCTGCAGCTACTGGATCATCGCACACCATTGAAGTCAGATTATTGTTGAACAGTACTGATTTATGGGCTGGCGAAGCAGTGAATGTGCTGGTTCCCACACAAGCAAAACAAGAAGTGATTGCAGTGCCACGTGATGCTCTGGTGATCAGAAACAACGGTATTTTTGTTTACACGGTTGTTGAGGGAAAAGCCCATAAAGTGGACGTGATTCCGGGAATGGCACAGGGAGAAATGATTCAGGTGAAGGGCTTGTTGTCAGAAGGTGATGAAGTGATTATTCGTGGTAATGAAAGAATTCGTCCTGAGCAAGAGGTGCAGGTTATTAATTGATTTTTCTGATTTCTGAAAAATCTCGTCATTTCGACTAAGCGAAGCGCATGGAGAAATCTATGTATTATCTATAGCTAAGCATCAATATAAAGATACATTCGACTTCGTGGACTATTGTCCACTCCGCTCAGTATGACGGATTATATATTTTCTTCCAGTAATTGATAAAACCGCCTTGGTGCATTCTCAAAACCGCCGTTACTCATAAACATCACCGTATCGCCGGATTCACAAACACTTTGAAGTTGTTCGAGCAGTTCGTCAACTGAATTCACAGTGTTAACGCCGGACTCTGTGAGCTTCTCTTTGATACCGGGTTGCCACTTGAGTTGCGGATAAGTCATTACGAATGCAATATCGGCTTGCTTCAATGAACCGGGTAACTGTTCTGCATGAGCTCCGGCTCGCATCGAGTTGCTTCGGGGTTCAAAAACGACAACCAATCGTTGGCACTTTTTATTATTTTTAACTCCATCAATGGTGGTGGCAATCGCCGTCGGATGATGAGCAAAATCATCAAAAATTGTGATGCCTTGTGATTGACCAATCAATTCCATCCGTCGCTTGATTCCTTTAAATTTTTGTAAGGAATTAACAGCGTCTGTAATCGCAATTTGTTCTTCCAAAGCAGCAGCAATAGCTGCCAAAGCATTGAGCATGTTATGTTTGCCGGTTAAATTCCAGCTTAGTGTCGTTTGCTTATCATTGTTGAAATAAACATCAAAGCATGAATAATCAGTTGCTATTGGTTTTGCCCAAATATCAGCGGAATCATTCTCGCCAAAAGTAATAATTGGTGTCCAGCAGCCTTTTTTCAAAACATCTTTCAGGTTTTTATCATCATTATTGAGAATGATTTTGCCGTTGCCCGGAATGGTTCGAACAAAGTGATGAAACTGGGTTTTGATGGCATCCAAATTATCAAAAATATCCGCATGATCGTATTCCAAATTATTTAAAACAGCAACATCAGCATGATAATGAACAAATTTGGAGCGTTTATCGAAGAATGCCGAATCATACTCATCAGCTTCAATCACAAAACATTTGGACTCCGTATTTCGAGCCGAAATTTCAAAACCAGCCGGAACACCTCCAATTAAAAACCCAGGATTTCTACCATTATCCTGTAAAACCCATGCAATCATTGATGTGGTTGTGGTCTTACCATGAGTTCCTGAAACCGCAAAAACCTTTTTATTTCTCAACAAGTTATCGCCTAACCATTGAGGGCCGGAAGTGAAATATTTGGAACTCTGCAATAACGATTCAACCACCGGCATTCCTCGAGTCATCACATTACCGACAATGTACTCATCGCTGTCGATACAATCAATTGAATTGTCATATCCCTGATGCATTTGGATTCCCAGACTTTCCAGTTGTGTGCTCATTGGCGGATAAACATTTTTATCCGAACCACTGACCTGATAACCCAACGATCGAGCCAAAACGGCCAGACCACCCATAAAAGTTCCGCAAATTCCGAGGATATGTATTTTCGTTTGTTTCATCTGCGGAATTTTATCATGATATAATTCCGCCATGACAATTGAATATGATAATTTTGTTGATGCCAAAGGTTTACAATGCCCTCAACCTTTATTGCTGGCATCACAAGCGATAAAAAAAATGCTTCCAAGTAGTGTTCTACTATTGGAAGCGACCGACCCGCATACCGACCTGGATTTACAAGTCTGGTGCGAACGCTTTGGTCATCAGATTGTTCATACCGAAGAGAAAGACGACTTGTTTCGGTTTTGGATTCAGAAGGGTGTTTGATTTATCGTCATACCTGCGCAGGCAGGTATCTCATAAATTTCATGATTTCTTCCTGTCACTTTTTGCTCGTGCAAAAAGTAACCAAAAAGCACGCCCCGACATTTATTCGTATCGTCCTGATACTCACCCT
>JAGRJO010000027.1 GCA_020442725.1 Lysobacterales bacterium | reverse complement strand
AACTTGGTTATATACCGCAAAACCAAACATTGCAATGCTTTCAGAACATACTCTAAAAATTTAACCGGACACTAGTGAAAGACTTGTAGGAATAACAGTTTGATGATTACTGTCTTCAATCCAACTGGCAATGTAAGGGGCATGGTATTCAGAGACATTTATTTTTGGGACTTCTATTATTAACGTGAAATCGGCAGATGATTGATTTCCGGCAAATGTTGTAAGAGCTATTAATAGTAATGTGGTGACAGAAAGTATTTTCATAGCGACAATTTTGTAAATAAATTAATTATAATGACCGGAATAACAAGTCCGGCAGCGGTGATGTACCAGGTTGCAGGTCGTCTTTTGGAATGAATGTATAAAAGAATTAACCCGGTAATGCAGAATACTAATGTAGCAATTGCAAATATATCGATGAACCAGTTCCAGCTTCCGTGAGTGTTTCTTCCCTTGTGCAGATCATTCAGCCATGCAATCCATCCTCTGTCACTGTGTGAGTACAACAGGGTTCCTTTATCCAGGTCAACAGATAGCCATTTGTCACCACCTGGGATTGGTTTTTGGATATAGATTTCATTGTTGGTCGTTTCGATGTCTCCCTGAAGTATATCTGTTGGGAGTTTTGACTCTGTTTTTATCCAAGAGCGGAGCTCAGTTAGAGTAGAGGATGGATTATTTTTAAGTTTTTTCAGAAGTTCTTGAGGAATGGTTTCCTCAATGATAATTTCGTTTGCTGAAGCTTCAAAATAATTTGCATGATTGAGGGTGATTCCTGTTATTGTAAACAGTATGATACACACAAGTGAAATAGCTGAACTGATCCAGTGCCAAGTGTGCATTTGTTTTTTCAAGTAGTTTTTGTTTGATTTAATTTTCAATTTCAAATCAAGGTGCTGATAATGTAAATGCGAATGATAATGATAATGATTCTCATTATCAATTAAAAAATAGAAAAAATCTAAATATTTTTCCTTTTGAATGACCTCAACCTGTCTCCTCAGAGAGGATTAATACTTATATATTTATGAAAACTTCTTCTATCATTTTAGAACTGTTGGAAAATTTATTTAAAGCTATTTTATTAAACTGTATAATTCAGAATCAAATCTATACTTATGAGAATCAACTGGGGAAAGCATGAACAACAATTACCGAAAACCCTTACCAAATTCCAATCTCGATTATTTTGACACCAGAGCCGCTGTTGAAGACATTCAGGCCGGTGCTTATGACAAACTTCCTTATACTTCCAAGGTTTTAGCAGAAAATCTGGTGCGCCGTTGTCCGCCGGAAAATCTGACAGCATCGCTGAAACAAATTATCGAGCGTAAACGGGATTTGGATTTTCCGTGGTTTCCGGCACGTGTGGTTTGTCATGATATCCTCGGTCAGACCGCGTTTGTGGATTTGGCTGGTTTGCGCGATGCCATAGCTGAAAAAGGTGGTGACCCGTCACAAATCAATCCCGTGGTACCGACTCAGTTGATAGTGGATCATTCTTTGGCGGTTGAACATGCAGGTTATGAGAAAGATGCTTTTGAGAAGAATAGGGCGATTGAAGACCGCAGAAACGAAGATCGTTTTCATTTTATTGACTGGTGTAAAAAGTCTTTCAAAAACGTCAATGTAGTGCCTCCGGGTAATGGCATCATGCATCAAATCAATCTGGAACGCATGTCTCCGGTAGTTCAGATTAAAGACGGCGTGGCTTTCCCTGATACGCTTGTGGGAACCGATTCGCACACACCGATGGTTGATGCTTTGGGAGTCATTTCGGTTGGTGTTGGCGGTCTGGAAGCCGAAAGCGTCATGTTGGGTCGTGCGTCTTATATGCGTTTGCCGGATATAATTGGTGTCGAACTAACAGGTAAACCTCAAGAAGGCATCACCAGTACCGATATTGTATTGGCTTTGACTGAATTTCTAAGAAAAGAACGAGTGGTTTCAAGCTATTTAGAGTTTTATGGTGAAGGTGCAACAGCCATGACTTTGGGAGAACGGGCAACCATTTCCAATATGACGCCTGAATTCGGTGCCACTGCTGCGATGTTCTCGATTGATCAGCAAACCATTGATTATTTGCATCTGACAGGCCGTGATGATGAGCAGGTCAAACTGGTAGAAATCTATGCCAAACAAACTGGTCTTTGGTCAGATGATTTAAAAAATGTCGAATACGAGCGCGTTTTGACATTTGATTTGTCCTCTGTGGTCAGAAACATTGCCGGACCATCCAATCCGCATGCACGGGTAGCAGTTAAAGATTTGGCATCCAAAGGAATCACAGGTGATTATTCTTCCGAAGATGGCTTAATGCCCGACGGAGCCTGTATTATTGCCGCGATTACATCATGTACCAATACTTCCAATCCTCGCAATATGATTGCTGCCGGATTGATCGCCAGAAATGCCAATAAGATTGGATTGACCCGAAAGCCATGGGTAAAAACCTCTCTGGCTCCGGGCTCCAAAGCTGTGACCTTGTACCTAAAAGAAGCAGGGTTATTACCAGAGCTTGAAAAACTGGGGTTTGGTGTTGTTGGATATGCCTGCACCTCATGTAATGGCATGAGTGGAGCATTAGATCCGAAAATCAAGCAAGAAGTTCTGGATAGAAATCTCTACAGCACAGCTGTATTGTCAGGCAACCGAAACTTTGACGGACGAATTCATCCGCATGCTTCGCAAGCATTTTTGGCATCACCACCATTGGTAATTGCCTATGCGATTGCCGGTTCGATTCGTTTTGATATCGAAAAAGATGTGCTTGGAACCGACAAAGATGGCAATCCGATAACATTGAAAGACATCTGGCCAAGCAATGCCGAAGTCGATCAGGTGATTGCTGAATCGGTTAAACCGGAACATTTTACTCAGGTTTATGAGCCGATGTTTAAACTGAATATTGATGATAGACAAACGGCAAATCCTTTATATGACTGGCGTCCGATGAGTACCTATATCCGACGTCCGCCTTATTGGGAAGGAGCGCTGGCAGGTGAGCGAACCATGAAAGACATGCGTCCGCTGGCGGTTTTGGGAGATAACATCACCACCGATCACTTATCACCATCCAATGCGATTCAGAAATCCAGTGCTGCCGGAGCTTATCTGGATAAAATGGGTGTGCCGGAAGAAGATTACAATTCCTATGCAACGCACAGAGGCGATCATCTGACCGCACAAAGAGCCACTTTTGCCAATCCCAAACTGCTGAATGAAATGGTGCTTGATGAAAACGGTGAGATTATCCAAGGCTCATTAGCCAGACTCGAACCCGAAGGCAAACAAATGCGCATGTGGGAAACCATCGAAACTTATATGGAACGCAAACAACCTTTGATTATAGTTGCCGGCAAGGATTATGGACAAGGTTCTTCCCGTGACTGGGCCGCCAAAGGCGTGCGATTGGCAGGTGTGGAAGTCATAGTTGCCGAAGGCTTTGAACGCATTCATCGCACCAACCTGATAGGTATGGGAGTCTTGCCACTGGAGTTTGTCAACGGTGAAACCCGTAGGACTTATGATATCGATGGCACTGAAACCTACGATGTCCAGGGCGAAATCGCCCCGGGAGCTGAAATGCAGGTGATCGTTCATCGTAAAAATGGTGAGCAGGTGACAATCCCTGTGAAATCCCGACTGGATACTGCCGAAGAGGTCTCCATCTACGAAGCCGGAGGCGTTTTGCAGCGTTTTGCTAATGATTTCCTTAAATCAAATTCATAAGAAGTTCTTTTCCCCGTATGCGGCGTTAGGAGTGCTCATGTACAAAATGTACACTGCGCCCTCCTGCCTTGCCAACGAAGAAAATAACACTCTTCTGAATCCAATTTGATATGAAGAAAATATTAATTTTTTTATTACTTATACTATCCGGTTGTGTACATAGATACTCTGGACCTAACCCTGAAATTTTAAGTTTTTTTGAATTGTCTGAGAATGATTTATTGCTTGTGGTAAAAGTAACAAAATCTGATTTCACAGGACTTACTTCGATTAGTGAAGAATGTCAGGAAAATCCTGACTGTATTCCGTGGTCTTACTGGTATGTTTATGATGGGAAAATATTAGATAATATAAATAAGCTATATCAAAATGAAACAATTCGATTTGCTTTTTTATCCCATGCAGATTACTTAGATGAGATTAAACGTGAATGGTATGTCCATCTCAGACGATTCAAAAATATTGATACTGCTGAAAAGTTAAAATCTAAGTATTTTGTTGTAAACCACAGTTCAGAATATTCAATTAAGCATTAATATAGAAATATGAAACACAAACCACAAATAAAAATTCCGGCAACTTATATGCGCGGTGGGACTTCTAAAGGAGTCTTTTTTAATCTTGAAGATTTGCCTGAAAAGGCACAAGTTGCAGGAGAGTCCCGTGACCGAATGCTGCTGCGAGTGATTGGCAGTCCTGATCCTTACGGTAAACAGACTGACGGTATGGGAGGGGCGACATCCAGTACTTCCAAAACGGTGATTTTGTCTAAAAGCAATGAGCCGGATCATGATGTGGATTATTTGTTCGGGCAGGTGGCGATTGATCGTGCTTTTGTGGACTGGAGTGGAAACTGTGGAAATCTGACTGCCGCGGTGGGTTCGTTTGCGATTGCATCCGGTTTGGTCGATGCGGATAGAATTCCAGAAAACGGAATTTGTGTAGTGCGAATCTGGCAAGCGAATATCAAAAAAACCATTCTGGCTCATGTTCCTATGACCGATGGTCAGGTTCAGGAAACCGGAGATTTCGAGCTCGATGGAGTGACGTTTCCGGCAGCTGAAGTCAAAATTGACTTTGTCAATCCGGTCGGTGATGAAGCGTTATTTCCTACCGGAAATTTGATTGATACGTTAGAAGTTCCGGGAATAGGGACTTTTGAAGTGACGATGATTACTGCCGGAATACCAACCATTTTTTTGAAAGGTGAAGATATCAATTATTTGGGAACAGAACTACAAGGCGATATCAATTCAGATAAAAAGGCTTTGGAAATGTTTGAAACCATTCGTGCCTATGGTGCGGTGAAAATGGGTTTGATTAGTTCTGTTGAAGAAGCCGTCGGTCGTCAGCACACCCCGAAGGTAGCATTTGTCGCTCCGGCAAAAAACTATACTTCATCGAGTGGAAAAAAAATCTCAACTGATGATATTGATCTCAATGTCCGCGCTTTGTCTATGGGTTTATTGCATCATGCTATGATGGGGACAGCTGCGGTAGCAATCGCCACAGCTTCAGCAATTCCGGGGACTTTGGTGAATCAGGCAGCCGGAGTTGGACAAAGAGACTCGGTAAGATTTGGACATCCCTCAGGAACCCTCAAAGTCGGTGCTGAAGTTGAACAAATTGATGGCGAATGGAAAGTTCAAAAAGTCAGCATGAGCCGAAGTGCAAGGATTCTGATGCAAGGAACGGTTCATATTCCTGATGTTTTGTAATCAAAATACTGCCATATTGACCGAGCAAAGTGAGTGGAAATATCTCAAAAAAGTGGAATTCAGTTTGGCTCACATGAGATTCTTCCATGCGCTTCGCTTAGTCAGAATGACATATGGTTTGCCATAATATGGAAATCGTAATCATATCACTTGTTGCATTAGCAGCTTCCACTTTAACATTCTTTTCAGGTTTCGGTTTAGGTACATTGCTGATGCCGGTGGTGGCATTGTTTTTTCCACTGGAGATTGCCATCGGAATTTCTGCAATCGTCCATTTGGCAAATAATTTCTTCAAAATTGGATTGCTTTACAAACATGTCAACTGGCAGGTCTTTCTACGATTTGGAATAACCGCTTTGGTCTTTGCTTTCATAGGAGCAAAAGCATTACAAGGCTTGGCGGAAAGCAATCTCCATGTTGGTTATACGATTTTTCAACATTCGTTTGATACCAGTTTGTTTCAATTTATCATTGGATGGCTAATTTTGATTTTTGTGGTTCTGGAATTGATTCCTGCTTTTTCCAGATTGTCTTTTGATAAAAAATATCTGCCAATCGGTGGAATTATCAGTGGTTTCTTTGGTGGATTAACAGGCAATCAGGGAGCGTTCCGCAGTATGTTTCTAATCAAATCAGGATTAACCAAAGAGCAATTTATTGCGACCGGAGTGATGGTAGCGATTATGGTTGATATCACCCGACTATCGGTTTATGGCAAAAGCATTATAAAAACACAATCGCAAATCGACTGGATATTGGTTATTACAGCTTGTTTCTCAGCATTTATCGGTGCTTATCTGGGACGAATACTTTTGAAAAAAGTCACCATTCAATCGGTGCATTTTTTTGTTTCTACCTTTTTGTTGCTAGTCGCTTTGGGGTTAATCTCAGGGTTAATTTGATAGTTAAAATATAGATTATTTATGAAAAGAAAATTAACCATGAAGTTCATAAAGGACATGAGGGTTTTAATATTTTAAACTTCGTGATGGAAACGAAAAGTAGGTATTTTTGCTTTCAGCTTGTTCTAAGTATCAGCTCAGGAAGACAATAAATTATCTCTGTGTAACTCCGTGTCTTCTCTGTGAAACTCTGTGTTCCTTAACAAACAAAAAGGCACGATATTAAACCGTGCCTATGCAGTTTTTCAAAGTCTGAACTTTCGGAACTATCTTTCGCTGATCGGCACAACTTTTCTTGGTCCAACTCCGACATAATCGGCATTTGGTCTGATAATGCGGTTGTTAGCGCGTTGTTCCATTACGTGTGCTGCCCAGCCGGTGATTCTTGAGCAGACAAAGATTGGAGTAAACAGTTTGGTTGGAATATCCATGAAATGATAGGCGGAGGCGTGAAAGAAGTCAGCGTTAGGGAAGATGCGTTTTTCATCCCACATTTTCTTCTCAACGGCACAGCTGACATCGTATAGGCATTCGTCACCAACCTCTTCGGAGAGTTCTTTACTCCAGCGTTTGATTAGAGCATTTCTTGGGTCGGATTCGGTGTAAACCGCATGTCCAAATCCCATGATGAGTTGTTTTGTTGCGAGCATCTCGTCAATTCCGGCAATGGCTTCATCAACAGATTTCCATTGTGATAGCATTGCCATAGCGGCTTCATTAGCTCCGCCGTGTAAAGGTCCTCGTAAGGCTCCGACCGCAGCAGTCACACAGGAATACATATCAGATAATGTGGAAGCAACCACACGACCTGTGAATGTTGAAGCATTGAATTCATGCTCGGCATATAGAATTAGTGAAACATCCATTACACGAGCATGTAAGTCACTTGGCTTTTTGCCATGAAGCATGTGTAAGAAATGCCCGCCGATTGAATCATCATCGGTTTCTGTTTCGATACGAACACCTTCGTGGCTAAATTTGTACCAGTAACAGATAATTGAAGGAAAAGCTCCTAAAAGTCTGTCGGCGGCATCTTGTTGTTGGGAGAAATCTGTTTCCGGTTCGATGTTACCAAGCATGGAACAACCGGTGCGCATGACATCCATCGGATGTGTGCTTTTTGGAATCATTTCCAAGGTTTTCTTCACTTCTTCCGGTAAACCACGATTGGCTTTGATTTTTGCAGCATATTTATCCAATTGCTGTTGATTAGGAAGTTCTCCGTGAAATATCAGATAAGCGGTTTCATAAAATGTGGTGTTTTCAGCTAAATCTGAAACGTCATAACCGTTGTAGGTTAAACCGGAACCGGAAACACCAACCGTACAGAGTTTGGTTTCACCAGCTGATTGTCCGCGAAGACCTGCTCCGCCAACTTTTTTCTTACCTGCCATTTGTTTTCTCCTTATTTGTCTTTTGAGAATAATTCATCGAGTTTTTGTTCGTATTTGTGATAGCCCAGAAATTGATACATGTCTTCTCTGGGTTGCATAATTTCCACGACATTGCGTTGATGCCCGTCTTTGAGTATCGCTTGGTAAACCGTTTGTGCGGCTTTATTCATCGCACGATAAGCGGAACAACAATAAAGCACGATATCGACACCATGCTGTGCTAGTTCGGATTGCGAATAGAGTTCGGTTTTACCGAATTCGGTGATATTCGCCAGAATCGGAACATTCACAGAGGCTTTGATTTTTTGATATTGCTCTAATGATTGAACGGCTTCGGGGAAAAGCATGTCTGCTCCGGCTTCCACATAAGCGTTCATTCGTTCAATGGCTGAATCTAAACCTTCAACCGCTAAAGCATCAGTACGAGCCATAATCACGAAATTATCATCCGTTCTGGCATCAACAGCTGCTTTGATACGGTCAACCATTTCTTCTTTAGTGACAACTTCTTTATTAGGGCGGTGTCCGCAACGCTTTTGCGAGACCTGATCTTCCATGTGCATGGCCGCTGCTCCGGCTTTAATCACACTTCGTGTGGTTCGGGCTATATTGAAAGCTCCTCCCCAACCGGTATCGATATCAATTAACAACGGTAAGGAACAAACATCTGTAATTCTTCTGACATCAGTCAACACATCTTCCAATGAGCTGATTCCCAAATCCGGCATTCCCAAAGAGTTGGCAGCCACTCCGCCACCGGATAAATAAATGGCTTTATGACCAGTTTGTTCTGCCATCAAAGCGGTGAGGGCGGTAATAGTTCCAACAACCGGAAGCGGTTTGTTATTGTTGACAGCTTCTCTGAATTTTAATCCGGCGGATTGTATTGTCTTTGTCATGATATTATTTTACTTGCCAGTGGTTAATATTGTCGGTATTGTAATCTTTTGTGCAATTATACTTTTGTTTGATTTTTTAAAAAACACCAAAAAAATTCGCTGCGGATTATACCAGAATGATTGGCAAAAGACTAATTAGAGAGTGCTTATATAAGGTGTCTGATTTTTTAGAATATCAAAAAAAACGCCCTGTTGTCAGAGCGTTTTTTAAATAGGGTGATTATGTTTAAATTACATGATATAAACAAATATAAACAAGCCAATCCATACAACATCAACAAAGTGCCAGTACCATGCCACCGCTTCAAAACCAAAATGGCTGTCCGGCTTGAAATGACCTTTTATCATACGAATGGTGATAACAGTCAACATAATTGCGCCTAATGTTACATGCATACCGTGGAAGCCGGTGAGCATAAAGAATGTTGAGCCATAAATTCCTGAACCTAATGTCAAACCAAGATGTTGATAGGCTTCAATATACTCTTCAGCTTGATAGAACAAGAATGTCGCACCAAGAATAACCGTTGCAATCAACCAACCGATTGTTTTCTTACGAAGTCCTTTAATCAAGGCATGGTGAGCGATTGTTAAAGTGATGGAACTCGCCATCAGTAAAATGGTATTAATTAAAGGCAAGTGGTAAGGGTCGATTAGTTCAAATTCACCACCAACATTTGCAGGACCGTTTGTTGGCCAAACACCTTCATAACCGGACCAAATTTCATTATTTGTCCAAGAACCGGTTCCTTCGCCACCAAGCCAAGGCACTGCAAAATTTCTAACATACCAGAGTGCGCCAAAGAAACATGCAAAGAACATCACTTCTGAGAAGATAAACCACACCATTCCCATTCTGAATGATGTATCAACTTGTTCGTTATACATTTGACTTTCAGATTCTTTGACAACTTCACCAAACCAGCCAAACATCATAAAAATAATGACTGCAAAACCAAGGTACATCAATACTGGAGTATGTGAAGATGAGCTGTTCATGAAAGTAGCAGCACCGACTGCTGTTAATGTCATGCCAATTGAGCCGACAATCGGCCAACGTGCTTTATGTGGCACAAAATATTGTTCAGTATTTGTATTTGACATTTTACCCCTCGTTTCTAAATTTTGTTTTTTGAATCAAATTCATAAAAAGTATAAGACAACGTCATGATATCGACGTCTTCTCGTAAATTCGAATCTACAATGAAAGTCACAGGCATTAATACTTCTTCCTGTGGTTCTAAAGTTTGTTCGGTAAAACAGAAACATTCTGTTTTGTTAAAATATAAAGAGGCTTTACCCGGAGCAACGCTATAGGTGGCTCTGCCGGTAATGGCTCTCTTTTTTGATAAATTTTTTGCGTAATATTCAGTTTTATACAACTTACCAGGCACAACTTTCATATTGAATTCAGTGGGTCGGAATTCCCAGTTAAGTTGTGAGTTGACATTGGCATCAAACTGAACAGTGATTTCACGATTTTCATCAACAACCTGTTTTTTGATAATATCTTCAGCCACAGGATCTCCGGTTTTGCCATTCAAGCCGGTGAGCTCGCAGAAAGTGTCATAGAGCGGAACTAAAGCAAATGCAAATCCGAACATCAGGACTGATACGATTGTTGTTTTTAAAACCGTTTTATTCATAATTATCTAAAGTTCAGCATATAAAAAGCCGAAAACATTGCTATCGCAAACACAAGCAACCCTAACGCTGTGCGTCGGGCTGCTTTTCTTCTTTGCTCGATATCGTTATTGGACATATCTGTATTAGTGTGATGAAACGTGCGCTAATTGTTCATCTTTAACAGGTGCTCCATCCTGGAAAGTGTGATGAGGAGCCGGAGATGGTACAAACCATTCTAAACCTTTTGCACTATCCCAAACTCTGTCTGTTGCTTTTGTGGTGCCTTTACCTTTGACAGTTCTCCAAACAATAATGCAGAAGAAGACTTGTGCCAAACCAAAAGCGAATCCACCAATACTTGACCACATGTTAAACTCAGTAAATTGAGTTGAATAATCAGGAATACGTCTTGGCATTCCAGCTAAACCTAAGAAATGTTGCGGGAAGAACAGAACATTGACAGAAATTGTTGACCACCAGAAATGGATTTTCCCTAGTCTTTCTGAGTACATGTTACCAGTCCATTTTGGAATCCAGTAATAGACTCCGCCGATAATTGCAAATACTGCACCTGTTACCAGAACGTAGTGGAAGTGTGCAACAATGAAGTAGGTATCATGATACTGGAAATCAGCCGGAGCAATTGACATCATCAATCCAGAGAAACCACCAATGGTGAATAGAATTACAAATGCTATCGCAAACAACATTGGTGTTTCAAATGTCATCGCCCCTTTCCACATGGTTGCAACCCAGTTGAATACTTTGACTCCTGTCGGAATCGAAATCAGCATAGTTGCATACATGAAGTACAATTCTGCACCAAATGGCATACCAACACTAAACATGTGGTGAGCCCAAACGATGAATGACAAGAATGCAATTGCTGCTGATGCATAAACCATAGAAACATAACCAAACAATGGCTTACGAGCAAAAGTAGGAATAATTTCAGAGATGATTCCAAATGATGGAAGAATCATAATATAAACTTCAGGATGTCCGAAGAACCAGAAAATATGCTGGAATAAGACCGGATCACCACCACCGGCAGCGTTAAAGAATGTTGTACCGAAATAGTGATCAGTTAACAGCATGGTTACTGCGCCCGCAAATACAGGCATAACAGCAATCAACAAGAAAGCAGTGATCAACCATGTCCATACAAACAATGGCATTTTCAAGTAGCCCATATTCGGAGCTCGCATGTTCATGATTGTAGCAATAACGTTAATTGCACCCATGATTGAAGAAATACCCATCATGTGGATTGCAAATACCGCAAATGCCAGATTTTTACCACCTTGTAAAACCAGAGGAGGATATAGTGTCCAACCTGCAGCAGGAGCACCGCCATCCATAAAGAAGGTAGAACCCAGCATAATAAAAGCAAAAGGTAAAATCCAGAATGACCAGTTATTCATTCTTGGCAATGCCATGTCAGGAGCGCCAATCATCATTGGAATCATCCAGTTAGCAAAACCAACGAAAGCAGGCATTACAGCACCAAATACCATTATCAATGCATGCATGGTTGTTAGCTGGTTGAAGAAATCAGGCTCAACAAATTGCAATCCGGGTTGGAACAATTCAAGACGAATAATCATCGCCAACGCACCGCCGGCAATGAACATAATCAGTGCGAAAACCAGATAAAGAGTACCGATATCTTTATGGTTTGTTGTCATTAACCATCTGTTTACAAAACCTTTGGGTTTGTGGTCATGGTCGTGTTCGTGATCTAAAGTTGTAGTATGACTCATTTTCTCTACCCTCAAATATTATCAGTTTTTAGCTAGTGTTTGAACAGATACATCGCCTGCAAGGTTTTCACCTTTCTGCTCACTCAGCCATTTAGCGAAGTCTTCTTTAGATTTTACTTCAACAACAATTGGCATAAATCCATGGTCTTTACCGCATAATTCAGCACATTGACCACGATAAGTACCAACTTCCTTAACATTTGTCCATGCTTCGTTCACATAACCGGGAATTGCATCTCTTTTCCAGCCAAACTGTGGAACCCACCAAGAGTGAATCACGTCATTGGAAGTGAGTAAGAATCTAATATTGGTATCCACCGGTATAACCAATGGTTGATCGACGTCTAACAGATAATTTTCAATTTCACCCGGTCGTTTTTTATTTGGGAAATCACCAATCTGACGAGCCATGTCGCTATCTCTTTTCAAAGTGCTTAGAAAAGAAACATTTTCTCCCAGATACTCATATTTCCATTTCCATTGATAACCTGTAACTTTTACCGTCATTTCCATATTGAGGTGTTCACCATTTTCATCTTTTGGAGCTTCCATTCTCATTAGTGCTTTAGTCGCAGGAACTGCCATAGAAACCAAAATCAGAATAGGAATAATCGTCCAGATTACTTCTGCTTTGGTGCTGTGTGAAAACTGTGCCGCTTCGACACCTTTTGATTTTCTATGTGCAAACATGGAATAAATCATTGTTCCAAAAACCAGAACGGCTATGACCACACAAATCCAGAAAACAATCATGTGTAAATCATAAGCTGTTTGACTGAATTCGGTCACACCTTGTGTCATATTTACACCATATTCAGCGTAGGCAAAGCCGGAAATAAATGTGCCCAGAACTGTAAAAAAGAGACTTAAATACCCTCTTTTACAACTTTTTGTTGTTTTATTCATTGATTCTATAACCTCATTGATTTTCTTTTGGCGTTTAAACTTTGATGCATTCAGAGTAACTCAGTTGCCGGCAATATCTGCCTGAACTAATGATGATGCCTCTACCAATCGACGGTAGTTTAGCATGAGCAATTTGAAAAAGTCGCATTGATTTATGAAATTTATCAAATTTTATTTATATTAGAAAATTCTAATATAATGAATAATTTGTCCTGCTTTTGCTGTAAATCCGCCATGTAATTTCTCAATTTTTAATACCTAGAATTGATATTCCAAAATCCAAAAAATATTCTACCAAGCCAAAGTCATGTTCAATTATAATAGCCGCAATTACAAAATTGTTAAGGCGAAACAGTGAATTATTTTTCCGGTCAAAAAACATCTCCAATTAAAGGATTGTCTGAAAATTTTCTCAAGGATGAAAACACCTTAGTTAATGAACTGCTTGAACAAGCTAATCCGGGTTTTAAAGCTCGGGCGGAAATCAAAGAACTAGCAGTTAAATTGGTCAAAAATGTAAGGAGCCAAATCAAGGATATGGATGGTGTTGATGCCTTTATGAAGGAGTATGATTTGTCATCCAAAGAAGGAATTGTACTGATGTGTATGGCTGAGGCCTTGCTAAGAATACCGGATAAAGGAACGGCCGAAAAACTAATTAAGGATAAGTTGCTCGATGGAGATTGGAAGTCACACATGGGTAAAAGTGACTCAACATTTGTTAACGCCTCGACATGGGGTTTGATGCTGACCGGTAAAATCATTCACATTGATGAAGATAAAAAAGGCTTGTCAAAAATATTCGACAAGCTACTGAACAAAACCGGTGAACCAGTCGTCAGAAAAGGAATTTATCAGGCAATGAAAGTGATGGGCAGACAATTTGTCATGGGAAGAACCATTGATGAAGCTCTGAAACGCTCGCAAACAAAAAAGCATCGTGATTATCGTTTTTCATTCGATATGCTTGGAGAGGCTGCATTAACTCAAGCGGATGCTGACAGATATCTGAAAGCCTATCTTGATGCTGTGAGTGTGATTGCTAAATATAATGCCAAAAAGAAGATTGAAGAGGCTGCGACCATTTCCATCAAATTATCTGCTTTACATCCACGTTATGAAATTGCAAATGTCGGACGTGTTTTGAAAGAATTGGTCCCGAGAGTGAAGCAAATTGTTGATTTAGCCGCCTCGTTGAATATGGCGGTGACTGTTGATGCTGAAGAAGCCGACCGTTTGGAATTGTCGCTTTTGGTTTTTGAACAAGTTTATAGCCAATGTCCGAAAGATTATAACGGTTTCGGTTTGGTGGTTCAGGCGTTTCAGAAAAGAGCATCAGCAGTCATTGATTTTCTGGTTTCATTGAATGATAAATATGGTCATAAAATTCCATTACGATTGGTCAAAGGTGCTTATTGGGATACTGAAATAAAAAGAGCTCAAGAGCAAGGTTTGGATGACTATCCGGTATTTACCCGAAAAGTGAACACAGATATTTCTTATTTGGCGTGTGCAACCACTTTGTTGAAAAACCGTGATAAATTTTATCCTCAATTTGCCACACACAATGCCAATACTGTTGCTGCTGTCAGAGTGATGGCCGGTGATAATGTTGGTTATGAGTTTCAAAGATTGCATGGAATGGGTCAAGCCTTACACAAACAGACGATTGACCCAAAAGGACTTAATGTTCCTTGTCGGGTTTATGCTCCTGTGGGCTCTCATGAGGATTTGTTACCTTATTTGGTGAGAAGATTGCTTGAAAATGGTGCGAACACATCATTTGTGAATCGCTTAGTCGATTTAGAGTTGGGTATTGATGACATTACTCAAGATCCGATTGAGGTGGTACGATCACATTCCAATCATCGCCATCCGCAAATTTCATTGCCAATGGAGATTTATCTACCAAAAAGAAATAATTCTCAGGGAATTAATTTAGCTGATTTACAGACTTTTAATAATTTGCAAGAGAAATTGGAGAATTTCAAATTACAAAAGATAACTTGTACACCTTTGATTCCGGGATATAGAGGTGAATCAACGTCGCAAGAGGTTTATTCTCCGGCGGATTCGAATTATCTTGTCGGCTACAATATTTTTGCGAATGCTAAAGATGCTGAACTTGCTATCCAAAACGCTTCAAAATCCTTTCCCGCATGGAATGCAACGAATGTGAATCACCGGGCGGAAGTTATCAATAAAGTTGCTGATTTGATTCATGAAAATCGTGATATGCTTCTGCATTTGCTCAGGCATGAAGCCGGGAAAAGTTTGACTGACAGCATTTCAGAAATCAGAGAGGCCATGGATTTTTGTAGATATTACGCCTATCATGCGATTGAAAAAATGTCAGAAGCTGAAAAAATGCCCGGACCAACAGGGGAAAGCAATTTTTTAAGTTTTAGCGGCAAAGGGACGTTCGTATGCATCAGTCCGTGGAACTTTCCTTTAGCAATTTATGTAGGGCAAATTGTTGCAGCTCTGGTCACCGGTAACTGTGTCATCGCTAAACCGGCAGAGCAAACATCAATTATTGGATATTTTACAGCTTGTTTAATTCATCAAGCTGGTGTTCCACAGGAGGTCTTTCAATTTGTTCCCGGTTTAGGTCGGGAAATTGGGAATGTTCTTTGCCAATCTG
>JAGRJO010000279.1 GCA_020442725.1 Lysobacterales bacterium | reverse complement strand
GTTTGGACATCCTTATACAGATGCACAACTTGCAAGCGCAAAAGCTGATGTTGAAGGAAAAACCAAACTTGAAGCCGTGATTGCTTATTTACAAGTTCTGGGAACTTCTATCCCAAGGAGCTACAAGTGATTAATGGCATATTTATAATTGTCATGATGATACTGTTCTTTGCAATTGTTGCATGGGCGTGGAGTGACAAAAGAAAGGTTGAATTTGAACATTTATCAAATCTTCCATTGGAAGATGATTTTGAAACATTAGAGAAAGGTGAGCAAAATGGACATGAGTAGTGGTTGGAGTATATATATTATCGTATTGGTAGCAGCCCATATTGTTGGCTATTTGTGGTTGCTATTCACTTCATCTAGAATGCAGTCTGACGAACACAAAGATGGCGATACAACAGGTCATGTTTGGGATGATGATTTAAAAGAGTATAACAATCCGCTTCCAAAGTGGTGGCTGTACCTTTTTATCTTAACAATCGTGTTTTCTATCGTGTATTTAACATTGTATCCGGGCATGGGTAACTATAAAGGAACATTAAACTGGACTAGTTTTAGCTCATGGGAAGATGAAAATAAGGATGTGATGGCAAAAAGAGCTGAGTTATTCAGTACTTTTATCAATAAACCTGTAACAGAAATGGTTAAAGACACTAAAGCGATGGAAATTGGTGAAAGGTTATTTGCTAACCATTGTAGTACTTGTCATGGTTCTGATGCTCAGGGTGCGGTTGGTTTTCCAAACCTGACAGATAATGACTGGTTATACGGTGGTGATCCTGACACAATTATTCAGTCAATTACAGCGGGTCGTAATGGCATCATGCCACCTTGGGGCGCAGCTCTAGGTGATGAAGGTGTTAAACAAGTTGCGGCTTATGTTAAGAGCTTTACTGATAAATCTCAGAATGCAGAATTAGCAGCAGAAGGTCAAAAGAAATTCGCCATGTTCTGTTCATCATGTCACGGTGCGGATGCGAAAGGTAATTATATGTTTGGTGCTCCTAACCTGACAGATAACACTTGGTTGCACTCTTATGATTCCGGAATTGTTGAAACAGCGATTATGCAAGGTTTATCAGGTAAAATGCCGGCACACGGTGAATTACTTGATAAAGATAGTATAAAAGTTCTTGGCGCCTATGTATATTCACTAAGCAATGACTAATAACGATAAAGATATCAGTTTTAATGAAAGACAGCTTAAGCGTATCTTTTACAGACGCTTGGCTGTCGTTCTTTGGACTTCATTTTTAGTAGCAGCTGCACAAACAATGGTTTTCTTTGCCATTTTTGATCCGCAACTTTTGCTGCAACTTTCAACGTGGAGTATCGAGGTTTCTGCGACACAAGGTTATACCTTTGGTTTTGTGTTTTTCTGGATATTTTCTTTCATAGCAACATTTCTTGTTGGTATAGTGATGGTGTTACCCAGAACCAAACTCGCACAAAGAACTCGACCCAAAGAGGACGATTAAAACTAAAGCGAAAGGCTTTAACAAAGAGTAAACTGCCAAATCAAACTTATATAGGTTTGGCAGTTTTGTGATTTTTAATCCAAATATATTATCAAAAACTATGAGTCAAGATAAACAACCACTTGGAATTGAACTATATCAATCCAGAAAGAAAATTCACCCTCGTGAGATAAATGGTTTTTTCTCAAGATTAAGAAAACTATCTCTTTTCACTCTACTTGGTATTTTTTATTTCTTGCCATGGTTGAATTATGATGGACATCAGGCAGTATTGTTTGATTTGCCAGCTAGGAAATTCTATATTTTTGGAATAACATTTTGGCCTCAGGATTTTATTTTCCTTTCCTGGCTGTTGATTATAGCTGCATTTTCCCTTTTCTTTTTTACCGCATTGGCAGGAAGGCTATGGTGTGGATATGCTTGCCCCCAAACTGTTTGGACGGAATTGTTTGTACAAATAGAGCATTGGGTTGAAGGTGATCGCAATAAACGATTGAAGTTAGATAAACAGCCCTGGAATTTTAATAAAATTCGCCGCCGGGGATTAAAAATTCTGCTTTGGATTATTCTGGCTTTGTGGACAGGCTTTACTTTTGTCGGTTTTTTTACCCCGATTAGAGAACTATGGTATCTGGTACTTGAGTGGAATTTGGGTTCTTGGGAGACATTCTGGATTTTCTTTTATAGTTTAGCGACCTATGGGAATGCCGGTTTCTTGCGTGAACAAGTGTGCACACACATGTGTCCTTATGCACGATTCCAAAGTGCGATGTTTGATAAAGATACATTAATAGTATCATATGATGTTGCCAGAGGAGAACCTCGTGCCGCAGGGAAAAAACGTAGAGAAGAGATCGAAAATGTCGGAGATTGTATTGAATGTACCATGTGTGTACAGGTTTGCCCGACAGGGATAGATATTCGAGACGGATTACAATACGAATGTATTGCTTGTGCGGCATGTATTGATGCTTGTGATGAAGTCATGATAAGTATTGGTAAAGAACCGGGTTTGGTTCGATACACGACGGAACACGAACTTCAAGGTAAGAAAACACGGATTTTCAGACCA
>JAGRJO010000278.1 GCA_020442725.1 Lysobacterales bacterium | reverse complement strand
CTTCCATTGTTTTGAATTTTTGTATTGCTTTACAGGGATTATTCCCGTCACGAAATTAGGAGGCCTGGTATGTCAGAACCATTTGTAGGAGAAATCCGTATGTTTGCGGGCAATTTTGCTCCGCGTGGGTGGGCGTTTTGTGATGGTCAGTTATTGGCGGTTTCACAAAATGATGCCTTGTTTAGTTTGTTAGGTACAATTTATGGCGGTGATGGAAGAACGACTTTCGGACTGCCTGATATGCGAGGGAGGTTACCTATGCATGCAGGAACAGGTCCTGGACTTAGTCCAAGACGGTTGGGAGCAAAGTTTGGTGCAGAGAATGTGACTTTAACAGTGAATCAAATGCCATCTCACACTCATAGTGTTGGTGGTAATAATGTTGCAGGGAGTTCAAGCTCACCATCGGGTTATTTTGCCAAAGATGTCAGTAACTCCAATTTGTATGTCAATTCCTTATCGAGTACCAGAACATCCATGAGTTCAAACATGATCACAAATAGCGGAGGATCGGGGTCTCACACAAACTTAATGCCTTTTTTGTGTATTAATTTTATTATTGCCCTTGTTGGTATTTATCCATCACGAAATTAGGAGAATTGTATGTCAGAACCATTTATAGCAGAAATTAGAATTTTCGCAGGTAATTTTGCTCCAAGAAGCTGGGCATTTTGTAATGGCCAGTTGTTACCAATTTCGCAGAATACCGCTTTATTTTCACTCATTGGCACAACCTATGGTGGTGATGGGCAATCAACGACAGCACTTCCCAATTTACAAGGTCGAGCTCCGATGCATCCGGGAAGAGGTCCGGGTTTAACAGCCAGAAGATTGGGCGAAAGAGGTGGCACGCAGTCAGTAACTCTGACTGAAGCACAGATTCCGAATCATAATCATAGTGTCACAGCTGATGCGAATCCGGGAGGATTTGGTGGTGGCGGAGCAGATACTCCAGATCCGGTCAATCACTATCTTGCAAGTACATCTGCCAGCGGTCAGTTTTATGCGAATGGCAGTTCAAATGTCGCTCCCATGAGTGAGGTTACAACAGCCGGTGGAAGCCAGGCGCACAACAATGTACAGCCCGTCATTGCAATTAATTACATTATTGCTTTACAAGGTTTGTATCCTTCTAGAGGTTAATTATGAAAAGAAGAAATTTTACACAATCTTTAATTGCAGCTCTAGGTGTTTCCAGTATGCCCGTAGGCGTTTCTTTGGCGGTGTCAAAAACTGAGTCAGATTTAATCAAAGAAAACATAATAACCTCAGCTGATGGATTGAAATTAAAACTAGATAGCAAGATTCATCCTGTTAACAATCAGGATGAGAAGCAATTTATCCTGACTTATAGTGTCCAAAACCTGCAAGGCCGGCTGGAAGAAAAAATCTATGATTTAAAATCTTCCGAAGGTAAAAATTATCAGGTTTTTATGACTCCGATAAATGAAACACAACTTCAAGCTGTGTTCAACAGGAGGCTGAATGCCTGATAGTGTTTCGGAAACATTGAATCATCAATTGTTTCCTGGTGATTTGCAATATAAAGCCATATCTGACAAGGATATGGCTTTTCTTTCACAGCTTTATGCATCGACTCGTTGGAAAGAACTAGAACAGACTCCATGGAGTTTGGAGCAAAAGCAGAATTTCCTGCAAATGCAGTTTGATGCACAACATAAACATTACCAATCGCATTATCCGAAATCGGACTATTTGTTAATTTCGTATAAGAACCAAGAAATTGGCCGCATCTATCTGGACAGAGATGAAACGTCAATTTGTTTGATAGATATTGCCTTTCTACCTGAATTTAGAAACAGAGGGTTTGGAACTCAAATCTTAAAAAACCTCATTAATGAAGCTCAATCAAATCAAAAGAAAATAACCATCCATGTTGAAAATTTTAACCCTGCCTATAACTGGTATGTCAAACACGGTTTCCAACAAATTGAAGACAAAGGTGTTTATCAATACATGGAATGGCATCCCAAAACCGTCTAAGTAAAAATTGCCTCGTATTGGGTTCCTCGCTCATTGGCTCCAATTGGAACCAGAAAGAGATGGATATCGTCAGTTGAATCGCTTTTTATCAAAAAAGTATTTTGCTCAAAAACTCTTTTGTCCGTTGACTGAAATAGCAGTGAGAACGGTTCAATTTGTCCATTTGGGATTGTTTCAGATTTAATTGATTTTATTTCAACAAGGTTCAAATCCAGATACTCTTCTTCCCCAATTTGAAGTTGGAATTGTTTATTGTCTAGGTTATCAAAAAAGGATTTCGTTAGGTTCATTCTTATTATTTCGTATGAGTCAGATGTGATTATAGTTGAAGGTGTAACTTCTGCCAATGAATTCTTTATAACAAAAAATGTCATAATAAAATTTAAAGAATCAGACGTATGTAAAAATCACATTAAAAGTTCAATTCCTGACAAAATCTTGCGTATCCTTAATCAAAAAATGTGAAATTTATCACGTTTTTATTCTTATGATAAAAATTGACTCATAGTCAAGCTACTAGAAAGTAACTGTAATTTTAAATCGACACAGGGGG
>JAGRJO010000277.1 GCA_020442725.1 Lysobacterales bacterium | reverse complement strand
CCAAGCATTCCAAACAGAGCCAGAGCGTAAAACTCGCCTTTGAATATTTTTTTATTACGCAAATATTGTTTGGAATAAACGATAACAAATATCATCGTCAGATAAACAGCAATTTTAAGAATATCGCCCATGTAATCACGGACAAAATTACCGTTGAATAAGACTAATTTTGAATAGTCATGTGCACCCATGTGGCTCTTTGCCGTAGCAATTGCAGCAAACGCGATACCAACAATGGAAAGCATAACCAACAGTCCGCCTTTCTCATTCGAAAGAAATAAACTTAAAATCAGTACCAAACATGCTGTACCAAGAATAATCAGTTCCGGTAAAACCGGAGTTAATTCAGACCATCCAAACATAGTTAAACCTTAATTATTTTAATTTGTTCGATAAGATTTTCCACAGAAGCTCTCATCACATCTATCAATGGCTCGGGATAAATACCCACAAATAAAACCATAATTACCAGAATTGCTAAAATAAAGCCTTCTCGTTTATTCACATCATTCAATTGAGAAACCGCTTCGCTTTTGACTTCCCCAAAAACAACTCTCTTAACCATCCATAACGAATAAGCAGCGCCAAGAATCAACGTCATAGCAGCCAGAAATGCAAACCAGAAACTCGCTTGGAAACTGCTGAGAATAACCATAAACTCCCCAACAAATCCTGAAGTGCCCGGCAACCCGGCATTACTCATGGCAAAAAATACAAAGAAAGCACCAAAAAACGGCATTGTGTTAATCACACCGCCATAATCTCTTATCATTCTTGTATGCATGCGATCGTACAAAACACCAACGCACAAGAATAAAGCCGCTGAAATGAAACCATGAGAAATCATTTGCATCATCGCTCCTTCCAGAGCCATATTGGTATCTCCGGAATTCATCACCAATACGAATGCAACAAAAATACCCAAAGTCACAAAACCCATGTGTGAAATTGATGAGTAAGCAATGAGTTTCTTCATATCTTTCTGTACCATCGCAATCAATCCAATATAGGCAATTGCAATCAATGAAAGAACAATGACGAATGTCGCTAATTCACGACTGGCATCCGGTAAGATTGGTAATGAGAATCTTAAAAATCCATAACCACCAATTTTCAACATTATTGCTGCCAACACCACTGAACCGGCTGTCGGGGCTTCAACGTGAGCATCCGGCAACCATGTATGAACCGGAAACATTGGAATTTTTACGGCGAAAGCCAAGAAGAATGCGAAGAATATCCAGACTTGTTCTTTCATCGTCAATGGCATTGCCACCATATCGGCAATGGCAAAACTTCCGCCTTTGAAATACAAGTAAATCAAAGCAATCAGCATGAAGACAGAGCCGAAGAATGTGTAAATAAAGAATTTGATTGTTGCGTAAACACGGTTCGGACCACCCCAAATACCGATAATTAAGAACATCGGTATCAACATGGCTTCAAAGAACACATAAAACAATATTGCATCCTGAGCACAGAAAACACCTATCATCATCGCTTCAAGCATCAAAAATGCCGCCATAAACTGATGGACGTTTTTCTTAATCACTTTCCAAGCCGATAATATCGTCAGAACTGAGATAAATGTCGTCAACACAACCAAAGGCATGGCAATCCCATCAACTCCCAGATGATAGTTGATATTTAACGATGGAATCCATGCAATTTTTTCTTCAAACTGCATGCTCGCTGTCGTTTTATCAAAATGCATCCAAAGCGGTAAACTGATGACAAACGTAACAATAGAAGTAACGATTGCCAATAATCTTGCCAATCCGGCTTTCTGAGAACCTAATGCCAATATTGCAAAGGCTGCAACAATTGGAAGCCAAATGAGTAAACTTAATAAAGACCAATCATTCATAATACATAAGTTCCTATAAAGAAGATGACAGCTACTGCCATGACCAGGGCATAGTGATAAATATATCCTGATTGCATGCCACGAATCGCTTTTGAAATCTTATTCACAAATTTCGCAGAGCCATTGACAACGAGTCCATCTATAAATTTGCTGTCGCTCCATTTCCACAAAGCATTTCCGAGTTTAACCAATCCTCCGGCAATGTATTTCTGGTTGAAATCATCAAAGCCATATTTATTGACTAATAATTTGTGAATTGGAGCAAAAGTTTTCTTGGCATTCTCAGCAATTGAAATTTTCTTTAGATAAATCCAACTCGCCAGAATGAAACCGCCCAATGCTAAAAAGAATGGTAATTGTGTTAAACCATGTAAAGCAAAACTTCCGGCACCATGAAATTCGTATTCACCGATATGCGCCACAACATCATTCGTTGATTTGACGTGAATCGCATCCTTCATAAAATCACCAAATAGCATCGGTTCAATCGTCATCCAGCCAATTACAATTGATGGAATTGCCAATAAAACTAATGGTAAAGTCACAACCCAAGGCGATTCATGCAAATGTTGTTTGGTGTGATTATCCATGCGCTCTTTTCCGTGGAAAGTCAGGTACAACAATCTGAAACTATAGAGAGCTGTTACAAAAACTCCTAATAACACAGCAGCATACGCTACTGATGAACCCC
>JAGRJO010000276.1 GCA_020442725.1 Lysobacterales bacterium | reverse complement strand
GGTAACTTTGACTTTTAGTTTACAAAATGAGTACGCATATTCTGACCGGTTTTTTCACCGGTCTTTTTTTATATAAATTTGTCCTATACATAATAAAAACGTCGTTAACAGAGATATTAAAGAAAATAACGAGGTGAAAAATGAAAAAAATAACTTTTCTAATATTGACTTTTGTGACTATTCAGTCCAATGCTTTTGACTTGGGCTCGCTGGACACAACATTTAGTAATGATGGAGTGAGTGATGGTTGGGATATAACAGGAGAGCCCGGTTTTCACAGATACGGAAGTGCCGTATTGGTTGACTCTCAGGGCAGGGTTTATGTTGCAGGAACCTTTGATTATGAAGTGAATGGATATACTGAAAAAGCTGTTCATCTGGATAGATATTTAGCAAATGGGCAACCAGATGCCAGTTTCGGGACAAGCGGAACTAAAAACTTTTATATTCCACCGGCTGCAACAAATCAGTTTGAATACAGTTTGGTTCTAGGTCCTTCAGACAGCATATTTTTAGGGTATTCCAGACTTTATTGTGTAACAGGTAACGAGTGTCACTCTGATATTAGGGTTTATTACTTAGATTCCACAGGTAACGAAATTGATAGCATTACAATTCCTTTTGATTTAGGAGGAACATGGGATCGAAACGATGACAATATCTCTGATATGGTCTATATCCCGACATTAAACAGATTAGCTATTGCAGCTGAAGTTGAAAGAGGAGGTGCGAACGACACAGACTTTGGAGTTGCCGTTGTCGTGGTGGATGGAACAACAGGAGCATTGTCTCTTGATACAGCATTTAGCGCAGATGGAAAAGAAGTTTGTTATTTTGACCAGGGTGCGACAAATGACACTGACAGAGCAAGAGCTATAGTTTATAACTGGTTACAAGGGTCTGTTGTTGTCGGAGGAACTGTTTTTGAAGGGAATGGCATTGGAGGAGATGGTACAAACCTTGCATTCTGTGAGTTCTCACTATCTGATGGGAACTTACTAAGAAAATGGTCAACACAAACAGATCCGGATGTTGCTGATGAAAGAGAGTATTTAAGCGATATGGTTTATGTGGTTGATGCAGTTGACAACGGAGGAATAATTACTTTAACCAGCGGAATCATTGTTGCAGCGACTCTTCCTGGCGCAGGAGATGTACAAATGACAGATTTCGGATTGACAAAATTTACTTTAGGAGCAACAAACTGGGAAAGAAACCCCGATTTTGGTCCCGATAGTACAGGCATAGTTACAACTAATTTTAATTGGTTTTTTACTGATACTGATGATTATGTATCAGAAATGATTCTGGAATCTGAAGGTTCTACCATTCTCTTAGCTGGAACTGCAAACTGGGATAATCAAGGCTTCCCAAACTCTGTTTCTGTCTTGGCAAGATATACTTATTCTGGTATTTTAGACACCAACTGGGGGATTGGGAAATCAGGAAAAGCGGTAAGCCCGTTATCCCCGTATCTTAGCGGTAAATACTGGGAAAGTGCTGAATCAATTGCAGTTGATCCGAATACAGAAGAAATCTATATAGCAGGATGGAGTTACGATGGGCTAAACTTCAAAAGCATCATTGCCAATTTTATAAATGACCAAATCTTTGGTGATAATTTCGATTTTTAGATTTCCTCTTTGATGAGGCCGAAAGCGATTGAGTGCTCTCGGCTTCATTTCAGGTTATGACTCAATGGTTTGAAAAATACCCTTGTAACTAAAAACCTCTCCAAAAATAGGGTGTTTTAATCGAAAATCCATTTCAAAAGAATTTTCATCATTATCATCAACCGGTTTTTCGATAATACGACCATGCCCTAAAGCGAGAAACTCAGGATAAGGAATTCTCAGTTTCCCCAATTTTATTACATATCCGTTGCTTTCGTATCTAAGAGTATTATTTTCAACGTGAACTTTCATCTTCATGCCTAATACTGAATTGATGAACTCAATGATTTCGTTGTCCTTGTTGTGATAAACAGCACTATTAAAAATAACGGGTTTATTATTTGGAAAATCAAATCTTCTTTGCCACCTCTGTTTACCATTAATAACAACACGGTAAACACTTGTGGGCAAATTGTTTCCTCGCTTGTTGATGAGAGCTCCAAAAAACCGGAGTATGGATAAGGGAATTTTCATAAACCAAGGAAAGTCGATTGTTAAATGACCTTGAGCTCTGTTTTCTCCTTTATCATTTTCCAGATAATGTTTTTTCAGTGCTTCCGGTAAATGTTGCCATTGCTCACCAAGAGCTTTTTGAATAATACTTGTTTTCATAAAAACCACCCAAAAGTTTGTTTAAAAACCATAAGAAAGACCACCAATATCATGGAGATAAATGCCGGAACACCCAACCAAAACCAAGCCCTTGCCATCTTCCAATAAGCAACCGGTAATGATTTATTATCAGCCAAAGCTTGATGGGAAAGTTGTTTCATCCTGATTTGCAACCAAACCACCGGCAACCAACAAGCACCGGCAATAAAATACAAAATCAAACTAAGCATAATCCAAGGGGTTGTTAGCTCCCATCCAGCAATGTATGCCATCCAAATACCGGATATGGGC
>JAGRJO010000275.1 GCA_020442725.1 Lysobacterales bacterium | reverse complement strand
CTGCGGTCATTATCACGCCTGAGCCCAAATATTGCTGAGTGATTGATTGTGGAACGAGTGAACTGTATCCCATCAGTCTTTTCATTGCAGGATTTAAATCAACCTCTCTTTCACTCTGTGCATAAATACTAACAACTGATGGAGCAATTTTATTGACAGCCGGAGCGTAACTGGTCGGGGTTAATGTTGGGTTAACAGATGCAGAGTTATTGTTATTTAATAACTCAGGTTTAAAAAAGACAATTAAAAAACCGAGTGCCAACCCTACAAGAATTGACTGAAAAATAAATTTGGCTGCTGACTTAATGTCTTTCATAAAAAATCGGATTGGCAATTAACTGTAAGTATGCATTTTCTTTGTTAATTCAAGGTTAAATCTAAAATTTGTCTATATTAGAATAATTGAATACATCTTTATGTGTTAAATGAGTTAATTTTAGAGTAAAATTTGCGGGTTAAATTCAAATAAAAAAGTAGGAGTGAGTAATAATGACTGATAAAGTCAATGAAAGTCGCAGAAATCTGCTTATTGGCACTTCTGTTGTGGGAGTGGTGGGTGCTGCTTTCGCTGCGGTTCCTTTTATCAAGTCCTGGCTTCCCAGTGAAAGGGCAAAATCAGCAGGTGGACCTGTTGAGGCGGATTTTTCCAAACTGGAAATGGGCCAAAAAATGCAGGTTATGTGGAGAGGTCAGCCAATTTTTATCGTTAAACGCGATAAGACATTGTTAAACACACTTCCCGGTCTTGCAGATCGATTAAAAGATCCGGATTCCGAAAACAGCATTCAACCTGAGTATGCAAAAAATCTTCACCGTTCCAGAAAAGAAGAACTTTTGGTTATGGTTGGAATTTGTACGCATTTGGGTTGTTCACCAAAATTCTATCCTGAAATAGTCCCTCAAGCATTTGATAGTCAATGGAAAGGTGGCTTCTATTGCCCTTGCCATAACTCCAGATTTGACATCTCCGGCAGGGTATTCAGTGGATCTCCGGCAGGAACTAATTTGGTTATTCCTCCTTATGCTTTTCTTGATGAAAACAGACTGATTGTTGGTGTTGAAAAAATTGAGGGAGAGGCATAATGAGCAAAACTAAAACTTCAAAAGGCATGGGTGCAAGATTCCTTGACTGGATGGATTATCGCTTACCCGTTTCTAAAATGTGGAAAGAACATGTATCAGAATATTATGCACCTAAGAATTTTAATTTCTGGTATTTCTTCGGTTCATTAGCCATGCTGGTATTGGTTAATCAGCTTCTTACCGGAATTTGGTTAACTATGCATTATAAACCGGATGCTGAACAAGCATTTGGTGCTGTGGAATACATCATGCGTGATGTTCCATGGGGCTGGCTCATCAGATATTTGCATACAACTGGTGCTTCAGCTTTCTTTATTGTGGTATATTTACACATGTTCCGTGGTTTAATGTACGGTTCCTATAAAAAACCAAGAGAACTCATTTGGGTTTTCGGCATGGTGATTTATGTTGCTCTTATGGCAGAAGCTTTCATGGGTTATGTTCTGCCTTGGGGGAATATGTCATACTGGGGTGCTAAAGTAATTACTCAATTATTTGGTGTGATACCTGGTGTTGGGGATACGCTTCTTGAGTGGATTCGTGGTGATTACATTGTTTCCGATGCGACATTGAATCGTTTCTTCGCATTGCACGTTGTGGCAGTGCCAATCGTCTTGCTAGCTTTGGTTGTACTTCACCTCGCTGCATTGCATACTGTTGGCTCAAATAATCCTGATGGCGTTGAAATCAAAAAGAACAAAGATGAGAACGGTATTCCAAAAGACGGCATTCCTTTCCATCCTTACTACACCGTAAAAGATATTTTTGGCGTAGGGATGTTCTTGTTAATATTCTTGTTTATCGTTTTTGTTAAACCGGATATGGGTGGTTTATTCCTTGAACATGATAACTACACTCCGGCTGATCCGGGCGTAACTCCGGCTCACATCAAACCGGTTTGGTACTTCACACCTTTCTACGCAATTCTGAAAGCAGTACCGAATCCGCTTGGTGGTATGATTTTAATGTTTACAGCAATTATTCTACTTTTTACATTGCCATGGTTGGATCGAAGTGAAGTGAAATCCATTCGCTACAGATTATTACCATTCAAGATTGCATTATTCTCATTCGTAACCGCATTTGTCATTCTTGGCTGGTTAGGGATGCAGTCAGGTAGTACAGTTCAAAAATACATGGCAATTGTTTGCACAGTAGTTTACTTTGCTTACTTCCCATTCCTGTATTTCTACAGCAAGAACGAAAAACATAAACCAATTCCAGAGAGGTTGACACACTAATGAAAAGATTAATTTTAATATTGTTATTATTACCTTTTGTCAATACTTTTGCCTCAGGAGGTTCCGAACATCTTGAGCAAGCTCAAGCAAATATTCGTTCAAAAGAGTCGTTAATTAACGGTGCTAAATACTATATGAGCTACTGTTCGAGTTGTCACTCTTTACAATATCAACGTTATAGTCGTATGGCTCAGGACTTAGGTTTGACAAAAGAAGAAGTTGAGGAAAATTTAATTTTCACAGGTGCAAAGTTTACAGATCATAT
>JAGRJO010000274.1 GCA_020442725.1 Lysobacterales bacterium | reverse complement strand
GGACTAATCTCAATGGCTTTGTTTTTTTCAACCTTTAGCAATAAATCGTCAATGATGTCAGGATCTATTTTATCGGGCTCATAACCGCTTAATCCCAATATAATGGCTTTGTCGGTTCCGTGTCCGCGCCCTGTATGCCCGAGAGAACCAAATAGTTCGGTTTGAATAGTGTCAATTTCATCAAGCAGATTTCTATGCTCCAGCTGACGGCAAAATAAGAATGCCGCGCGCATAGGTCCAACCGTATGCGAACTTGAAGGACCAATTCCGACTTTAAATAAATCAAATACACTGACAGCCATTGAATGAAATTTTGTTAAACCTGAGGAATTGTAAAATTTTTATGGTTAAGAGTATATGATTTGATGATTTTTTCTGAAATAAAAAAACTCCTGTCGGATAACAGGAGTTTTGTAAGAGCAAATTAAGTTTATGAGCTTTACAAACTCATAAATCCGCGTAGAAGTTCAGAACGACTTGGATGTCTGAGTTTACGCAGAGCTTTTGCCTCAATCTGTCTGATACGCTCACGAGTGACGTCAAACTGTTTTCCAACTTCTTCCAATGTGTGATCCGTATTCATGTCAATACCAAAACGCATTCTTAATACTTTGGCTTCTCTAGGAGTTAACCCCTCAAGCAAAGCAGAAACTGTATTTGTCAAACCATTGACGGTCGCTGAATCCAGAGGTGAAAGAATGTTTGAGTCTTCGATAAAATCTCCCAAGTAACTATCTTCATCGTCACCTATTGGAGTTTCCATGGAAATAGGCTCTTTAGCGATTTTTATCACTTTACGAACTTTATCCACTGGCATTTCCAGAATTTTAGCCAGTTCTTCTGCTGTTGCTTCACGACCATTCTCTTGTAGCAATTGTCTGGAAACCCGATTGAGTTTGTTAATGGTCTCTATCATGTGTACCGGAATACGAATTGTTCTTGCTTGATCGGCAATGGAACGAGTGATAGCTTGACGAATCCACCATGTAGCATAGGTAGAGAATTTATAACCACGACGATATTCGAATTTCTCAACCGCCTTCATCAAGCCAATATTTCCTTCCTGAATCAAGTCAAGGAACTGTAAACCACGATTGGTGTATTTTTTCGCAATCGAAATAACCAATCTTAAGTTCGCTTCAATCATTTCTTTTTTCGCACGGCGAGACTTGGCTTCGTTAACCGTGATGTTACGATTGATTTCTTTAATTTCCGGAATGGTTAATTTATAACGCTTCTCCAGATATTGCATTTTTTGTTGCAGTTTGACGATTTCATCTTTGTAAATTGCCAGCAAGGTTGAATAGTTTTCGCCTTTTTCGATCACACCGTCTATCCAACTGGTATCGGTTTCTTTCCCGATAAAAGAGCGAATGAATTTACCACGAGGCATATTACATTGTTCGGTACAAATATTCATGATACGTCTTTCGATGTAACGAATATTTTCTTGAGCAATTTTTACCTGCATGTTGAATTTATCATACAAGCGAGGAGAAAATTTGAATTCAACTAATACATCTGAAATTTGGTTTAAATAGTCTTTTTGATCATCTTGATCAAGACCTTTTTTATCAACAGATTTTACAAATTTGCTATAAATCTCACGAACTTTATCTAACCGAAGCTTAACTTCAACAGGATCGAGTCCGGAGTCCTCAAATGAAGCTGTGCTTTCATCCTCATCTTCATCATCACCATCATCATCGGTATCACTATCATTATCTTCATCGTAATCCGTATCATCATCAGAGCTACTATTTCCCTCTTCCTCGTCTTCCTCTTCTTCTTCATCAACATCTGTTGGCTTTTTAACTTTAGGAATGACAGCTTCTTCATGAGGGTTGTAAATGTCGGTGATAACATCGTTAATTTTGAAGCCTTCTTCTTCCATTTCTTCCAATTCCTCGATCAAAGCTTCAGTCGTTTTCGGGAATTTGGCAATCGCTTCGACGATAAAATGCGAACTACGTTCAATCCGTTTGGCAATTGCAATTTCTTCTTTACGGGATAAAAGTTCAACGGAGCCCATTTCACGCATGTACATACGAACAGGATCGGTTGTACGACCAATATTGGCATCAACTGCGGATAATACAGCCATTGCTTCTTCAGTAGCAGTATCATCATCTTCTTTTGCAGCATCGTCATTCAGAAGGATTTCATCTTCATCCGGAGCTTCATCAAAAACCTGAATCCCCATGTCGTTAATCATCTGAATAACGTCTTCAACCATTTCTGTTTCAACGATATCATCAGGAAGGTGATCGTTGATTTCGGCATAAGTCAGATAGCCTTGTTCCTTGCCTTTCAGTATCAAATATTTCATTTGAGACTGCGGGTTCATCGTTGATTCTTGTTTTGTTTCTTGCTGTTGATCCATATTAGTTCTTGTTAATTTGTTTTGTTAGTAATTCAACCAAACGCTGTTGTTCATTCTGAGTTAAACCGGATTCTGATTGTTTTCTTCTCAGAGTTTCTATTTCATTTTTCTCAATTGTTTTTGCAAAGTAACTCAAAATATCATCCAGTTCAAATATCAATTGATCGCTATTTAAATCGAGTGGTATAGCTGCCAATTGACTGAGATGTTGAGAGGC
>JAGRJO010000273.1 GCA_020442725.1 Lysobacterales bacterium | reverse complement strand
AATTCAATTTATCAACCACTCCGAAAATCGTAATATTAACAATTTAAAAATTAAAATTGCCTAAATGCACCACGGGTATAATTGTAAAAACATAAACCCATGGCCAATCTTTTGGGGCTTTCGAATACCTTATTAACAATTAGCTGTTTTCTAAATGCCTCAGGTTGTTTTTTTAGTATTCAATTATCTGGAATATAAAAATAGCAATACCACTAATGATAGTATTTATGTTATTCGAGCATTTCGCCTGGATTAAGACTTGTCGATTCATTTTACATTGTATGTAAACTTATGATTCTCAATAAAAAACCCCTGAGTTCATCAGGGGTTTAATTTATGTGTCTAATTCAGATAAAACACTGTTTATGGTGGTGGCGGAGAACCTTCAAAACCATCCATAAATATTAAATCAACAGGCACATCACAAGTACCAAATGAACCGGAATTAGTAATAACAATGTCATCTATTTTCCAATCACCACCACCGACACTTTGGTCTGTACCCATTCTCCATCTAATTTGAGCGACTTGTGCTTGGTATGGAGATAAATCAACTTCGATTAGTGTAAATGATGCTTGTTGTCCATTCCATGCGCGTCTTGCTCCTAATGGTTGACCAAATCCTCCATTCAAAGTGACATCGTAAGAACCTGTTGTCATGTTCGACTCCAAATCAGTCCAGTTAGCGCCACCATCAACAGTTATTTCGAGAACCCCACCATCATAACTCGTTTCAAAGTTATATTTATGATAGAAACTCAAGACCGAAGTTGCTGAAGGAGAGAACTCCCTGGTTATTATTGATTTATCTGAAGCAGAACTTACATCGGTTGAAACAAAAGCAGCACCTGTGCCATTGGTATTATCATCCCCGATTTCAATACGCCAATCATCGGCACCTGTAGCTGCATTATGAGACCAACCAGCAGCTTCGGCATCTGAAATTGTTGTATAACTTTCTAAATTATCATCAAAAGGTTGTGGTGTAATTGGACCGGTTGGAAATGCTGAATCCTCTGTGATATTGCTGTCTTCTACTGAATTATCAGTATCATAAGCTCTAACCACGTAGAAATAATCCACATCAGAAGTTAGACCACCAATATTATCAAGAAAAGTATTAGCATTGACTCCTGTGGCGATTTGATTAGCCGGTGATGGAGTAAATCCACTTGTAGTCGAACGATATACTGAATAATTTAACGCACCTTGACTGTTCGGACACTGGGAGCTCGCTGCATCCCAATTGAGTGTAACACTACAAGATTGCGTCGCATTGTTACTCGCAGAGGTAATTCCTGCAAATGTTGGTGCAAGTGTGCATAAACCTGTAGCGGTTGCATTCACTTCATTTGAATTTGATGTCAAACACGCGCCACCATCAGAAGCTTTAACAATGTAATAATAAACTGTACCACCCGAAACTGCTGTATCATTATAAGTATATGATCCCGTACTTCCGGTACCCGGACTAGTATCTGCTACCGTATCAATGAGTACATAACCAGTCCCCATTGTTGTTGAACGATAGATTTTATACTCTATCATTTCAGGTGTTGCTGAGTCATCCCATGAAACATCAATTTGATTGTCATTTGGAACAGTTGCTCCGGTAACATTAATGGTATCCAATGAAAGCTGACATCCGCATTGCTCAAATTTGAATGCACCAATTCTTGTACTCCAATTTGAGGAAGCGTTGTATTGAGCTGTGTACCAGAATGTACATTCGTCAACAGGATCGACATTCAATGATGAATAGTCGCCATACCTTCCAGAACTATTTGAACCACTACCTTCAATAATTGAATTCTCACCTCTTGGCATTGTTCCGGCAGGATCTTCTGTCAAACGCCCAGCATAACGCATACCCGGGAAAACAGAACTACTGGATGTGTTGTAACCGATTGCAATATTGCCATCACCATCCATAGCAGCTGATGCCATCCAACGATGAACTCCATCATTGAGAGTATATGTTCCTTCATCTTTAAGAACCCAGTCATTACCATTAGTCGATGCTGCAGGTCTTTCCAACTGCCACCATCTCACTCCATGATAATCATTGCCATCAACATCAGTAACCATATTACCGACTAGATATTGTTTATCATCAATCGTTCTGTGTTGAACTCGCCACATCAAAGGTTGTTTCAAAGGAAATAGATTGGTTGCTCCGTTTGGTTGAGGAACAGACAAATCACCAAAGTTACTTCCGCCAAGATGTGTATCAAACTCGCTGACATGAATATTTATCGGACCTGTTATGGCACTGTTTGCAGGAGTATCAAAATCAGTTGTGAACTCCCATAATTCCAATACATCATCCGGAGGATTATCACCATGATACTCACCATCACGGTGACGCATGAATATTCCCGGAGCCCCTTGCGGCGGTAAAGTTTCACCATCGGCATCAGCAGGCATCATGTGTTGAAAACCGAAACCCGGCAATCCAACTGTTGTAAATACTTGATATCCTCTGGCAGGATTACCAAGTAACATATTCTCTCTGTCGAAAGCATATTGACGATTGCTTTCATTCGCACCGGCATAATAAGCATCACCCCAGACACCAAATTTAGGATAATCAGGCAAACC
>JAGRJO010000272.1 GCA_020442725.1 Lysobacterales bacterium | reverse complement strand
TTCAATTTATCAACCACTCTGAAAATCGTAATATTAACAATTTAAAAATTAAAATTGCCTAAATGCACCACGGGTTATATATACTAATATATACTACCATAGGTGCATATAATGAGCTTAATAAAAAAAAGCATAACTATAACAGAAAAGCAAAATGAGTGGATAAAATCCAGGATATCATTTGGTGATTATGGTAATGACAGTGAATATTTACGTGATTTAATCCGAAGGGATAAAGCAGAGAACCAAAAGTTGATAGCATTGCAACAAGCGATTCAGAAAGGAATTGATAGTGGTGTTAGTGAGAGATCATTTGATGAAATTATTCAATCTGTTGAAGATAAATTAAGGAATGATGGAAAACTGTAAATTCACGGAAGAAGCGGATAAAGACATTAGTGAAATTTATGAATATACGATTTTAAATTTAGGTCTTAATCAGGCTAAAAAAAATATAAAAGACCTTTACTCTAAAATTTCAATGATTGTGAACGAGAATATACAGGGTCGTAAAGTTGATATCATTAAAAAAGGCTTAAGAAGGGTTGAAGTTGGTTCTCATATAGTGTTCTATCAAGATGAGAATGAGCTAGTTTTGATTGTAAGAGTCTTACACAATAGCATAGATATATCCAAACATTTCTAAAAACCTATATGCCCCTTTTGCAAATCAAATTAAGTTCATATAATTACAAATTACTAATTACACATTATTAATTGTAAAAAATGCTCATAAACTTCTTCTACCAAATCAAACAAGCCAGAGTTCCTGTTAGTATTCAGGAGTTATTGACGTTGATTGAGGCGTTGCAGAACAATCTGGCGTTTGGCAGTATGGATGAGTTTTATCAGTTGTCGAAGATGTGTCTGGTCAAGGATGAGAAATATTTTGATCGCTTTGACCGGGCGTTTGGGAAGTATTATCAGGGCTTGGAAAGCCGGGATGATTTGGATATTTCGAAGATTCCTGAGGACTGGCTCAAGCAGGAGTTTATGAAACATCTGAGTGATGAGGAGAAAGCCAAAATCGAGGCTTTGGGTGGTTTGGATAAAATCATGGAGACACTGAAAAAGCGTTTGGAAGAGCAAAAAAAGAAACATGCCGGTGGTAATAAATGGATTGGCACCGGCGGAACTTCACCTTTTGGACATGGTGGTTATAACCCGGCAGGCGTGCGTATTGGTGGTGAAAGCCAGCACAATCGTGCGGTGAAAGTCTGGGAGAAAAGGCAATATCGCAACCTGGATGATAATTGTGAGTTGGGAACGCGCAATATCAAAGTCGCTTTGAAAAAACTGCGGAAATTTGCTCGCACCGGTTCGGCGGATGAACTGGATTTGGATGATACCATCAAAAGCACAGCCAGAGATGCCGGATTGTTGAATATCAAAATGGTTCCCGAACGTCACAATGCGGTGAAGTTGTTAGTGTTTTTCGATATCGGCGGCTCGATGGATCGTTATGTTCAAATGTGTGAACAATTATTTTCAGCGATTCGAACAGAGTTTAAACATCTGGAATATTTCTATTTTCACAACTGCGTATATGAATCTCTGTGGCGCGACAATGCTCGTCGTTATGATGAGGGTGTGGATACCAAAGACGTTCTGCACACTTTCGGCAGTGATTATCATGTAATTTTTGTTGGTGATGCGGCCATGTCACCGTGGGAACTGATATATGAAAATGGCAGTGTGGAACACAATAACGAGGAGCCCGGTCAATTGTGGTTGCAACGAATTAAGGAAAAGTGGGACAAAGCCATCTGGCTCAATCCGGTGTCGGAAAACTACTGGCAATTCACCCAAAGTACACAGATGATAAAGCAAATTTTTGATGACAAAATGTTTCCTCTGACAATTTCAGGAATCACCGAAGGGATTAAATTTTTGGCGAAGTGATTGAGGCGGATATCCGGTGACAGTTTCTTATATTAAATTTGTTTTTAAAATCAGCATGTGCAATACTGGGCAACAATATTTATTGTGAGTTTTGGAAAACAATGAAAGCGTATTATTTTGACGGGAGTGCCTATTTATCAATCAATAATGTTCCCAAACATTATGAGGACATTCCTGAAGGGAGCTGGTTGTGGCTTGATTTCTTTGAAGAGGAACTTTCTGACTTTGTAAAAGTTTGTAGAAAACTTAAGCTGGATATCGCTTTTGGCTGGGTCAGATCCTCTGAGAGAGTTCCATCCAGATATGTACATAAAAAAGGGCAAACACTGCTTCAGGTGAAGGGGTTGGATTCAAAAAGTAATGACATTGATTTTGATACCATTCGTATCCGTTTTCTTTTTAATGACAAGGTTCTTATCACAACTCATGACAATCAATCCATGAGTATTGAGGGATTTCACAAGCATATTGACAAAGGAACTGAGACACCAGAGTCGCCACTTGATATTGTTTTGTCGGTCAATAAAAAAATATTCGAACGTTATTTGCCAATTATTTCCAATCTGGAATCGGATTTGGACGATGTCGCTGATAATTTGTCTGAAAACACTAATGATAGTGTTTTAAATGATTTGACATTATATCGTTTGCGCCTAAAAAGGTTGAGAAGATACTCAGCTTATCATAGAGAGTCCTTTACTGAAATGCTGGAAT
>JAGRJO010000271.1 GCA_020442725.1 Lysobacterales bacterium | reverse complement strand
AAGACTTAAGCTTTCAAGTTAAAGAGGAATCTAATGAATCTGAAAATTTAAATAACAACACCGAATTAACTGTGTCGATTGATGGTTCTGAAGAGGAAGATACACAGGTTCTGGTATGGTTTGAGCATAATCTGGAGCAGTACGAATTGTTACCGATTTGGGAGAGATTGCAGAATCAAAGCCACATAGTACCTCTGTTACACAAAGCATGGAGACAACCTGAAACACCTTTCGATGCCCCTCAATATGTGAAGTTATCCAACATAATGTTAGAGACTGAGCAAGATGAAACGAACGAAGCCCCGTTTTCCGAATCAGAAGACGCAGTTTTAAACAATAATAACATTGTAGAAAATAATATTGATTCCTAACATTTTGGAATGTCTCTTAACAGAGAACCTAAAGATTTACTCGAATTTTCACAACAATCTAAAATGTATTATTCAGATTTCAGCGTTACTGGGAGTGTTGCTCTTTCACAAGGTCGTTATCTGCATTTTGGACATTTGCTTAATCTCTTTCGATTAGCTCAGGATGCTGATACTAAAGCTATTAGCAATATGGTTTTTTCTTTAGAAGAAAGAAGACGTCTGGAAGCCGATGGTTTGCATTACTTTGATTCCCCTTGGTTTGGGAGTATTGTGAAAATCACACCTTATAAAGGCGAAGTTGAGGCTACTAGTGAAAAAACAGGAACTGATTAGCTATCGAGAATTGGAATTAGCCAAGTATTTTTCTTCAATGTAATCGGCTAATAGCGGTCTGTCAAAGTAAAATCCTTGAAACTTGTCACATCCCATTTCTAATAACATATGGTGTTGTTCTTTGGTTTCGACACCTTCTGCTATAACTTCTAATGATAAGTCTTCAGCCATACCGATGATTGTTCTAACGATGGTTCTTGCTTCACTGTTTTCAACAATATCTTTAACAAATGAGTAATCAATCTTTAATTTGTCAAAAGGAAGTTTCTTGAGATAACTCAATGATGAATACCCGGTTCCAAAATCATCAATTGCCAGACGTATTCCTATATCTCTGAGCTTTTCGAGTGTATTTACTGTTTCTTTGACTTTATCAATGAGTACGGACTCTGTAATTTCGAGCTCAATGAGAGAAGGAGGAACTTTGTACTTTCGTAATAAGTAATTTAAATATTTTACGATGTCATCATCGTGAAGTTGTAACACCGAAATATTGATGGTAACAAAGGGAAGTTGCTTGTATGTTTCCGACCATTTTTGCAATTGAATGATAACCTGCTCAATCACCCAATAACTGATTGGAATGATTAATCCGCTTTCTTCTGCTGCATGAATAAAGTCCGATGTACTGTAAATTTTTTCTTTATCAGAGTTCCAGCGAATCAGTGCTTCCAAACCTATGAAGTCAGCTTTTGCTCCGGACATTTGTGGTTGGTATTGGATATAAAAATCCATTGTCTCAAGAGACTTATGCAAGTCAGACACCAATTGATGATGTCTTAAAATATCTTCATACATTTTGGGTTCAAACACAGCAATTCCATTTCTTCCACGGGCTTTAGCCTGGTACATGGCAATATCTGCTTTTTGCATAATCTCTTCGTAAGTCTTTGCATGATAAGGAAAAATAATGATTCCAATACTTGCGGTAATAAATAAATCATGGCGGTTAATCACAATTTTTTCTGTTAGAGATTCCAGAGCTGAATGAGCTACTTCATTGGCATGTTCATAGATGTCTGAGTAATTTTCATACTCGGTTTTTAACAATAAAATAAACTCATCGCCACCAATTCTAGCAACGGTATCCTGAGATGAGACGATTGATTTTAAACGCTCAGAAATAATTCTCAAGAGCTGATCCCCGGCAGCGTGACCGAGAGAATCGTTAACGTTCTTAAAGTAGTCCAAGTCAATGAACAATAAGGCATTTTGATACTTATTCGACACTTCCTGTTTTAACTCTAAAACGACACGGTTTTTTAATAACTCGCGATTAGGTAACTGTGTCAACTCATCGTGATGTGCCATGTAGTTAATTTTTTCCAGGTATTTTTTCTCTTCGGAAACATCCACGGCAACGGTTAAGACAGCTGGAATGTCATCTTCGGTTAACAAAGGTACTTTGGAAAGGTTGAAAACTTTTTTCTCACCATTTTTATATGTTGTAATTTCTTTAAATAATGTTCTTTTCCCTTGTTCGAGTAATTTCTCATCACCTTCAAAAAAATCAGTAAAACTCGGATTATCCTTCCGGGGTTTAGAGTTTGGAGTAGCATCATCCGATTTGACTTCAAAAAAGTCAGCCGCATTATTATTAATGAGATTGAAATTCTCAGCTTCATCTTTTACATAAATAATGTGTGGAACTAAATTAATGATTTGTTTCAGTTGTTTGCTTTGATTGATATGTTGGTGAGTGTGTTTTTTTATTTGGCTTCTCAGATATTGCATAATAACCAGAAAAGCTATGAAAAGAATAGCTGAGATTGCAAGTGTGTATTTGACCCAATTTGGAATAACGATACCTTGGGTGGTACTCATCCATTTATTTTTTAATGTGTTATATGGAGATAGTGGGTCATCATGCCACTGATGCATATAGTAATCAATTGTATCTAAGAGTTTTGTATTACCGTTATTCTTGGAGA
>JAGRJO010000270.1 GCA_020442725.1 Lysobacterales bacterium | reverse complement strand
GTTCCGGTTTTAACTTTAGTATTTGGCTTTTACGGAATTGGTGGTGAAAATGGAGTTCATTTGGCGTTGGGATCTTCAATGGCTTCAATTGTTATAACATCTTTTTCCAGTTTGAGTTCGCATCATTCGCATTCGGCAGTGGCTTGGCCGGTTGTCCAAAAAATGACTCCGGGAATTTTATTGGGAACATTCTTGGCAACATTTCTTGTGTCTCTTCTTAGTCCCAAGTTTCTGGCGTTGTTTTTTGCGGGATTTATGTTTGTCGTAGCTGTTCAAATGGTTTTGAATCTTAAGCCTAGAAACCACGGAAAAGAAGCCGGTGTTTTACAATTGTTTATGGCAGGAAATTTCATCGGTGCGATATCTGCAATAGTATCAATCGGAGGCGGTACAATGACAGTGCCGTATTTAATGTGGAACAATGTCGATATTAAAAAAGCGATAGGAACTGCAGCGGCAATTGGTTTTCCGATTTCAATTGCCGGAACACTCGGGTATATCGTAAACGGCTGGCAAAAAACCTCTCAGGAAAATTATACAATCGGTTTTGTCTATCTGCCTGCGGTTGTGCTAATCTCTCTGGTTAGCTTTTTCACTGCTCCAATTGGTGCCAAAGTAGCACACAAATTACCAATATCAACTTTGAAGAAAGTATTTGCGTTATTGTTAGTAGCGCTTAGTCTTAAAATGCTGTTTTCCGTAATTTGAAGCAAAACTCTTTCTCGAAATTTCCATTCAAATCAGTTAGAATGTTCAACCTTTGAATTTATCCGGATAATGCAATGACAACTGATATCAGAAATCTCGAACCTAAAGCACTGTGGAATAATTTTGCAGACCTCAATGCTGTTCCCAGACCTTCCAAAAAAGAAGAAAAAGTCCGTCAGTTTATGATGAACTTTGCTGAGAAAAACGATTTGGATGCTCTGATTGATCCAGTTGGTAATGTCATTATCACAAAACCGGCGACTAAAGGCATGGAAAATCGCAAAACAATTGTGATGCAGTCGCATCTGGATATGGTTCACCAAAAGAATAATGATACCAAGTTTGATTTTGAAACTCAGGGTATCAAAATGTACATTGACGGCGACTGGGTCACAGCTGATGGTACAACTCTTGGAGCCGATAATGGTTTAGGTGTTGCTGCCATTATGAGCGTGTTGCAATCTGATGATATTGCACATCCGAGTATCGAAGCATTATTCACTATTGATGAAGAAACCGGTATGACAGGGGCTTTGGGGTTGCAAGCCGGATATTTAACCGGAGAAATTTTGTTAAATTTGGATACCGAAGCTGACAATGAAATTGCCATGGGTTGTGCCGGTGGAATTGACATTACGGCGACAAAAAGTTATTCGCCACAGAGTGTTGATTCATCTTCACAATCATTTAAGATTTATGTTAAAGGTTTACGGGGTGGTCATAGCGGTATTGATATTCACAAAGGTTATGCCAACGCCAATAAAATCATGAATCGAATTTTGTTTGCTTTGCAGGATGAAGTTGCAATTGCGGAAATTGATGGCGGCAGTTTGCGCAATGCAATTCCTCGCGAAAGTAATGCAATTGTTGTTTGTAAAGACCCTAACAAGGTGAAAGAAATCTTTAAACAAACATCCGATGAAATTATTGCAGAATATAAAAGCATTGAAGCGAATATCAGTATTGGTATTGAACCATGCGATGTTCCTCAGAGTGTATTAGATAAATCCGAGCAGGATAATTTAATTAAATCGGTCTATGTCATCCATAATGGCGTGTTTCGGATGAGTCCGGATATGGAAGGCTTGGTAGAAACATCAAATAATCTGGCTAGGGTTTTAGTTAAAGATGGAGAAATCAAAATTCTGTGTTTGACCCGAAGCGCAACAGAAGTTGGAAAATTGGATTTGGCACATCAGGTTGAAGCGGGTTTACAAATGGGTGGTTTTAATGTCAAGTTAGGTGGCTCTTACCCAGGCTGGAAACCAAATATGGAATCAAAAATATTAAAAGTCTTACAGGATATCTATTTTAGTGTGTTTCAATCTCATCCTGACGTCATTGCTTATCACGCTGGATTGGAATGCGGAATACTCGGAACTAATTATCCGAATATGGACATGATTTCATTCGGGCCAACGATTCAACGAGCCCATTCGCCTGATGAAAGAGCCAGTATTTCATCGACTCAAAAATTCTGGAAATACCTGTTAAAGATTTTGGAGAATATTCCTGAAAAATAATATGGATGCAGGACAGATTTTATTTAAAAGTATCATTAAAAGCATTACAAATACTTAGTGTTTTCTAGCTACGAAATTAATTAACTAAAAATAAATGCAATAAATTAAAAAAACCACTTGCAAGTTAAAAAGATGTGGTTATAATGCGCATCCTTGTTTGGGGAAACGCAGTTTTTTCGAATAAGGAACGGTTGATAAGCAGAGGATGTTTTTAATGATTTTCTGCAAATTTTTTAAAAATAAAAATATAATTATTGACTGTTAAATAAGTCGTGATAGAATACGCGGCTCAGCCAGCGAAATGCTGGTTGATTTGTTTTAAAGTTCATTAAAAATAAACAGATAACTTGTGTGGGCACTTGTAGATAAGTCTTAAAGACAAAAAGTGTAGTTTAGGCTGCACGTTAAAGAACAA
>JAGRJO010000026.1 GCA_020442725.1 Lysobacterales bacterium | reverse complement strand
TTGTTGTTAAAAATTGAGCTGGATGCTCATTCCAAATACGAGCTTAAAGGTAAAGATGTTTACATGGATTTACCTGTCACCCCTTGGGAAGCTGCACTCGGAGCAAAAGTAAATGTCGAAACTCCTGCGGGTTCAGTTGGATTGAATATTCCGAAAAACATGCAAACCGGTAAGAAAATGCGCCTGACAGGGAAAGGTCTGCCGGCTACTGATGGAGCCGGTGATCTTTATACAGTCATTAAAATTGTCAATCCACCGGATAATTCCAAAGCGGAAAAACAATGGCAGGAACTGGCAAAACAGTTTGATTTTAATCCTCGGGCGTGAGTTTTATTTTCAAAGAAATAAAGAGGTGGATTTTTCCACCTCTTTTCTGTTTAGAAACTCGGACACAAACCCGATAAATGACGATTAAACTCACCCCTGAGAACCATATTGCGTAAGCAATGCAAATCATCGGTCATCAGACGGTCTTTATCCAGAAACGCGACTTTTTCACGAACTTGTTGATAAACCGAATAAAGCTGAGGTGAAGTTTTCAGGTTCTCATGAAAATCAATACTCTGACAAGCTGCCATAATCTCAATCGCTACAATAGTTGCCGTGTTTTCCGACATATCAGTCAGGCGTCTGGCAGCAAAAGTTGCCATGGAAACATGGTCTTCCTGATTGGCTGAAGTTGGAATGGTATCTGAGCTTGAAGGATGTACCAGTGTTTTATTTTCCGAAGCCAAAGCAGCAGCTGTCACATGCGCAATCATAAAGCCTGAATTAACTCCTGAATCCGGAACCAAAAATGCTGGTAGTCTGGACATATTTGGATCAATCAACATGGCGATTCGACGTTCGGACATATTACCCATATCCGCCAAGCCAATTGCAATGAAATCAGCAACCAACCCGACTGGCTCAGCATGAAAATTTCCACCGGAAAGCACATCGCCCTCTTTTGAAAAAATCAAAGGATTATCGGTTGCCGCATTGGCTTCAATCAATAATCGGCTAGCTGCATATTGAATCGAATCCCAGATTGCTCCCATAACCTGAGGTTGACAGCGTAAACAATAAGGATCCTGCACACGTCCGCAATCCTCATGTGATTTTAGAATTTCACTGTCTCGTAATAAACCACAATAGGCTTTAGCCAGCTTCATTTGCCCGATTTGTCCACGTGCCTCATGGATACGCATATCAAACGGACTGAGCGAACCTTTGGCGGCATCAACCGACAAAGCTCCGGCTAAGACAGCGGCATTGAAACTGTTCTCAGTTAAAAACAAGCCTTTCAATGCCAATCCGGTTGAAACCTGTGTACCGTTTAAAAGAGCTAACCCTTCTTTCGGTCCCAGTTTGATGGGATTCAAACCCGCTTTTTGTAAAGCCAATGAGGAATCAATCACTTCTCCCTGATACCATGCTTTACCTAATCCTATCATGGTTAAGCTCATGTGAGCCAAGGGAGCCAAATCTCCGGAAGCACCCACCGAGCCTTTTTCAGGAATGATTGGATAAATCTCATGATTGATCATATCCATCAACAGATTGATGGTGTTCGGATGAATCCCGGAAAAGCCTTGTGCCAAACTGACTGACTTTAAAGTCATAATCAAACGAGTAGTGTCTTTGTCTATGGCATTACCCACGCCGGTTGCATGTGAAATGACTAAATTCCGTTGCAAAGTATCCAAATCCTGTCGGGCGATTTTTTTGCTGGCGAGTAAACCAAATCCGGTATTGACCCCATAAACAGTCTGATCGGAATCAGCAATATCAGTCACCGTTTTCCGTGAAGCCTTGATTCCTTCCATTAACTCATCATCAATAGAAAACTGAATCGGGTTCTCCCAGATATGGCGTAAATCCGCAAGAGTTAAGCCTTGTTTTGTTAGTTTTATTTTTTTCATATCAATAACTTCCGTTATCTAGTTAGTAAAGTAACACAGAGATTCACGGAGAATCACGGAGCTACACAGAGTTTTTTCTTGTCCGCAGATTAACGCAGATAATCGCAGATATTTTAATATTTATACTTCAGTAAAATCATTTTTCTACTTAACTATCTTCAATCAATCATCGGCAAATTCAAGCCGTTTTCTTTAGCACATTCCTTGGCAATCTCATATCCCGCATCAGCATGGCGCATGACTCCGGTTGCGGGGTCATTCCAAAGGACTCTGGCAATTCTTTCATCAGCTTCTTTAGTGCCATCACAACAGATGACCACACCGGAATGCTGAGAGTATCCCATGCCGACACCGCCTCCGTGATGCAGGGAAACCCAAGTCGCTCCACCCGCAACATTAAGCATAGCGTTTAGTAACGGCCAATCGGAAACGGCATCTGAGCCATCCATCATACTTTCGGTTTCGCGATTGGGTGAAGCCACGGAGCCGGAGTCCAGATGATCACGACCAATAACCACAGGAGCTTTGAGTTCGCCGTTTCGTACCATTTCGTTAAATGCCAATCCCAGTTTGTGTCTTAATCCTAAACCGACCCAGCAGATTCTTGCCGGTAATCCCTGAAAGCTGATGCGTTGTTTTGCCATATCCAGCCAGTTGTGTAAATGCGGGTCATCGGCAATGATTTCTTTGACTTTTTCATCGGTTTTGTAGATGTCTTCGGGGTCTCCCGATAGAGCAGCCCAACGGAAAGGTCCTACACCGCGGCAGAATAGGGGGCGAATATAAGCAGGAACAAAACCGGGGAAATCAAAAGCGTCTTTAACGCCTTCATCGAATGCTTCCTGACGGATGTTGTTGCCATAATCTACAGTTGGAATACCATCATGATAAAAATCCAGCATCGCCTGAACCTGAACGGCCATGGATTTTCGTGCTTCTTTGGCAACCAAGTCCGGGTTATCCTGAGCTTCTCTGCGCCACTGTTCGACTGTCCAGCCTTGTGGTAAATAACCGTTTATTGGATCATGTGCAGAGGTTTGATCGGTGACCAAGTCGGGTTTGATTCCTCTTTTATGAAGTTCAGGGAATATATCAGCGGCATTTCCCAGCAATCCAATAGAAATCGCTTCGCCTTTTTCCAGTGCTTCATTCAGCATTTGCATGGCTTCATCGACCGTATAGGCTTTTTTGTCCACATAACGAGTCTTCATGCGGAAGTCAATTCGGGTTTCATCACATTCCACCGCAATCATACAGTATCCGGCCATGGTGGCTGCCAAAGGTTGAGCGCCGCCCATGCCTCCGAGTCCTCCGGTTAATATCCACTTGCCTTTGGTATTGCCGCCAAAATGTTGTCTTCCGGCTTCCACAAAAGTTTCGTAAGTTCCCTGAACGATTCCCTGAGAACCGATATAAATCCACGAACCGGCAGTCATTTGTCCGTACATCATCAGACTTTTTTTATCCAATTCGTTGAAATGTTTCCAGTTCGCCCATGCCGGAACTAAATTAGAATTGGCAATCAAAACTCTTGGTGCATCTTTATGAGTCTGAAAAACACCAACCGGTTTGCCCGATTGCACCAGTAAAGTTTGGTCTTCTTCGAGAGTTTTCAGAGTTTCAACGATTTTATCAAAGCATTCCCAGTTTCTGGCAGCTCTGCCGATTCCTCCGTAAACAACTAACTCTTCAGGTCTTTCGGCAACTTCAGCGTCTAAATTATTCATCAACATTCGTAAGGGAGCCTCTGTCAGCCATGATTTGGCATTGAGCTTTGTGCCGGTTGGAGCTTTGATTTTTCTGCTTTTGTCAATTCGTGTCATTTCTTATTCTCAATAAATCTTGTATATAAATTTTTTTGTTTCAAACTATTAATCGTTTGTGTCAGAACCTCATAAATATTGGCATTCACTTCTTTTGATAGATTTTGGTAAACCTCTGACATGGAGTTTTGTTCCAGTAATGTCGCTTGCTGTTTACCTTTATCAGTTAAAAAATACAGAGTTCGGCGTTTATCATTTGGGTCATCGGTATCATCAATCAATCCCAAAGACTTTAACTTGGGAAGTTTTTGTTTGATAAGCTGGTGAGACTGGTTGAGTGATTTTGCCAGATCAGCAAGTGATGCATTGGTTAGTTTTTTTAAACTGTGAATAATCGAACAAGACTTAACAGGAACAATAATGCCAACCATTTCATAAACCGGCTTGATTTGTTCTCGGATTAAATTTCCCAAGTCTTCAGCCTGCTTGCCAATAAACGATTTGCTGAAGTTTTCAGGTCTCTTTAAGCTGCTTTCTACCACAGTAATAGTATTTAAGTAATATGTTGCGCAATATGTTACCTAAAATTTATTTTGTGTCAATTCTTCTTGGTCTTTTTAAAAATATCGGTTGAATACAAAAAAGTATTCACACTCTGAAATTTTAGAGTATAATTTTGTTCACTTAATTTAATTTCAACAAATTAAACATCGATTCGGCAGTAAAATATATAGGAGGTACGGAAGATGGCAAGAGGTATAAATAAAGTAATCATCGTAGGAAACCTGGGACAAGACCCTGAAGTTCGTTACACCACATCTGGCAGTGCTGTTACCAATATTTCGGTAGCGACATCCGAAACCTGGAAAGATAAAAACACCAATGAAGATGTCACCAAAACGGAATGGCATAGAGTGGTTTTCTTTGGTCGTTTGGCAGAAATAGCCGGTGAATACCTAAAAAAAGGTTCACAAGTTTACATTGAAGGTAAATTGCAAACTCGTAAATGGCAGGATCAGAACAACCAAGACAGATACACCACTGAAATCATAGCAAACGAATTGCAAATGCTCGGTGCTCGCCAAGGCGGAGGCTCTCAAGCTCCTTTTGCTTCACAACCACCATCATCGCCACCGAATATGCACCACGATAATAATGGGCCGTCTTTTGATGACTTTGATGATGATATACCGTTCTGAGGATTGTAAATAAAATCTATAAAGCCTCAATTTGAGGCTTTTTATTAAATGTGATACAACCAATTGAGTGAAATAATGAAAAAGATATTAATGATAATTGCTCTACATTTTTCCATAGTTGCAGTTTCCGCTGAATGGAATTGCAGAAATGAGCAACTCGAGATTCAATGCGATAGCAGCGAATGTCGTTCAAGTGATTCATTTACTCCTTTGGATGTTTATTTGAATACAGAAAATGGTGAAATCTCTGTGGGTATGTATTCAGGAGTTTGGAAGGGAACAGCGAATATCACTGAACACGGAAACTTGATTGTTGTGTTTGCTAAAGAATTGGAGTTTTCTAACTCTGCTTCCAACAAAGAAGACTTTTTTCTAGCAATTGATAAAATGGATAATGTTGCTGTTTTTAAGGGTAGTGATTATGCTATGCCAATGACTTGTCGTTCTAAAAGTCCTAAATAAACCTGCAACTTCATAAATTTTTTTGATAAAAAAACACCATTCAATGATAAGAATGGTGTTTTTGGGCTGCTTACAGAGCGCTGAAAAAATTATTCTTCAGTCTGTGCTTCAGCTTTCACTTTGTTGCTAACCAAAGCTTCTTTGAGTTTGTTTTCACTTTCTTCCAGTTCAGCAATGGCATTTTTACGCATAGCTTTGCCTTCGGCTGAAATTCTAATGCTGTCTTCGATGGTTTCGATGAGAGTGTTATTTGCTTGTTTAATCACTTCTAGGTCGAAAATACCTCTTTCCAGTTGCTCGCGAACTTGTTTGTTGGCAATTTTCAGATTTTCAGCATTGTCTTTGAGTAATTCATTGGTTAAATCCGAAGCATCTTTAATTGTTTTTGCAGCAGCTCCGCTTCTCCAGATGGTAACTGTTTGCGCCAGTTGTTGTCGCCATAAAGGAATAGTGTTAGCAATGGTTGAGTTGATTTTATTAATTAAACCTTTGTCATTTTCCTGAATTAAACGAATGCTCGGCAAACTTTGCAACGTAACCTGACGAGTCAAGCGTAAATCATGAACACGGCGTTCGAGGTCATCTCTGGCACTTTTCAAATCTCTGAGTTCCTGAGCTTTAAGCATGTCCTCTGATGACTCGGCTTCTTGTTGAAGGGCCGGTAATAATTCTTCATCAACCTGACGAATTTTTTCTTCGCCTGCCTGAATGTAATTTTCCAGTGTGTGGAAATATTCCAGATTGGCAGTATAGAGACGATCTAAACTGGTGATGTCTTTCAACAGAGTGACTTTATGATCTTCCAGTTTGTTAGTAATGGAATCAATCTGCTTTTTGACGGTTTCGTATTTTTGCAGGAACTTTGCCAGAGGTTTCATCTTTCCAAACAAACGGGCAAAAAACCCCGGTTTCTTGTTTGGATCTAATTCATCAACATCAAAACCTCGGATTGTAGCAACCATTTCGTTTAATGCAGCACCTGAGCCACCTAAATCTTTGTTTCTGACACCTTCAAGCATTTTGTCAGAGATTTCAGTAACACTCTCTTGTGCTTTTGAACCAAAAAAGATGATGGAGTTACTATCCTTCATATTGATTTCTGCAATCAACTTGTCAATTTCCTGTTTTTCGCTATCATCGGCTTGGTTGTATGGAGCTAATTCGTTTTTTACACCCGGTACAATTTCGTCATTCAATAGAGTGATTTCCTCTTGAGTTTTTGTTTTGGTATCAGTCATAATTTTTCCTCAATGGTTAATTGATTCCTTGTTTTTTCAGTAATGTATTGAGAACTTCGATATCGACATCTAAATCAAATACGTCACTGGAAATGAGTTTCTCGTATTGCTCTGCAAAGACAGTTTCGATATTCCCTAATACTTCTTTGAAGTTTTCATCCAATTTCTTATATGAATCGTCTTTGTTTGCAGAAGAATATCGCTCAACAACGCTTTCCGCACCTGTCAGATATGTGTTGAGAAACCTTCTGGCTTTAGTTATTTTCCCCGGATTTTCATATAATACATTCAGAACATCTCGTGCCAATGTAGTAATTTTCTCCAGAGAAAAATTCATTTCACGGTTTTTAATTTTTTTAGCAGATTGCTCAATACTTAAAACCAAAGCCTCGCTTTCTTGTAATATTTCTAAGGCTTTCTCAGCGTCGTTGATATCATTAAAGCCAATGTGTTTGGATTTGATAGGATCCAGACCATACCAAAGCCAACAGCCAATTGTTGCTGCTGCTCCAAAGCCAATTGCGGCAAATAAGTTAAATTCGGCTAAGAGCCACGATGCAACAAAACTGGCGGCTCCAAGAACAAGCGATGATAAAAACATCATCGGAAACGGTTTGGAGTTGGCAAATTTTTGTGATAAATACAAACTTCTATTCTTTAAACCGGTACTCATCCAAGTGGCTGCTACAACAATTGCAACAAATACAGCCGAAGTCAGTACCAAATTGATAAGCTCACCATTGATTAGTTTGGAAAGAATGCTGAATAAATAAGGCAGTGAGTAAAGATATAACAACCAAGCGCTATTACTTTTGTTGCTCTGAATATGTGTTTTTCTGTATCTTGCTGCCATTATATGACTCTAATTCCGATATAAAGAACCGAAAAGGTTAACAGTAAGAAGCCACTGAGGCTTTTGATAAAGTCTTTCATACTTTGAACTCAATAATCATGGATAAATCTGAAAAATCGGCACTTCCAAGTGCAATTCTACCGGAACCGACAAGCACTGTTTTGTCTCTGTGTAATCTCAATGAATTACCACCCATTTCAATCCATGTACCGTTAGTGCTGTGATCGGCAATTTTAAAATTACCATCGGAAAACTCAATCTCGGCATGTGAACGAGATGCCATAGGAGCCAGAATCTGAATATCGCATTCTTCGCCACGTCCGATAATTTTATTCGGTGATTTTTCGGTCATTTTAATTTGTCTGCCGTTAATCGACATTGACATGGTGTAGGCAGCTTCGGGAAGTTTCAAGTCTATTGCTGATGAAATACGAGTGACCTGTGTATCATCTTTTTTCCAGAAGATTTCAATAATACGAACAGCAAGGAGTTTGCCTTTGATTTTTGTTTTGCCTAAATGGCGATGACTGATTGCTGAATTTAATGAAGAATCATCAAATGTCATTGCGTTGGTAATGATTTGTCCTTTCTTTGCGAGACTGGACATTCTTGCGGCAACATTGACAGTGTCACCGTAAACATCGCCGTTTTCTTCAATCACGGCTCCGTGATGAAAACCAATCCGAATGCCAATCGAATGATCTCCTATGATAAATCCTTCACGGGTCTTTTCCTGCATGCCAATAGCCGCTTTAATGGCAAACTTTGGCGATGGAAAAGTACACATGATTTCATCGCCAATCGTTTTGATAAGTTTTCCCTGAAATTTTTCAGCAACATTTACGAGATTATCAAGAACTACGGAAATCGTGGAACGTGCTTTATCATCGCCATATTTTTCAAATAACGACGTGCTTTGAGCGATATCGGCAAATAATACCGTCAATTCAGGCATCTGGATTTCCTCTTTTCCTCTATTTTTCACAAACGCACACCTGAAAGCACAGATGTGTTGATTCATTCAATTGCACAATTCAACAGAACTTCAAAATTGTAGCAAAAAAAATCCTTAATTTATAGTCGCTTTGTTCTTTAATGCTTAAAAAGCATTTTTGCCGGTAAGTTCACGTCCGACAACCAGCTGATGGACTGTTTCCGTTCCCTCATAAGTGATTACACTTTCCAGATTTAAAGCGTGTCTTATAGCAGTGTGCTCAGTCGTGATTCCGGCTCCGCCTAATAAATCACGACAATCTCTGGCGATATCTATTGCCATACGAACATTGTTCCATTTCGCGATTGATATTTGTGTTGGTTGGAGTAAACCTTGGTCTTTTAAACGCCCTAATCGGAGTGCTAAAAGTTGTGCGGTCGTGATTTTTCTCGCCATTTCACCTAAACGTAATTGTACGATTTGGTTTTCGTTTAAGGCTCTGCCAAACAGAACTCTGTCCTCGGTATAACTCAGAACTTCTTGTAAACAAGCTTGTGCAGAGCCAATCGGCCCCCAAGAAATTCCGTATCTGGCGTTTGACAGGCAAGTTAAAGGTCCTTTTAAACCTTTAATTTTTGGTAAACGATTGGAGTCGGGAACTCTGACATCATCGAAAAATAAGGCTGAAGTGACGGATGCACGCAATGACATTTTGCGTTTAATCAATTCTGTTGAAAAACCTTTCATGCCTTTTTCAACAATAAACCCTTGAACACCGTCGTCTGTCATAGCCCAAACTACGGCAATATTGGCAATTGAGCCGTTGGTAATCCACATTTTTGAACCATTAAGAATCCAATCATCACCATCTTTTTTGGCATGTGTTTTCATCGATAAAGGATCAGAACCACCATGTGATTCTGTTAAACCGAAACAACCAATAACTTCACCTCGTGCCATTGGCGGAAGCCACTTTTGTTTTTGTTCTTCGCTACCAAATTCATAGATGGGAAACATGCACAATGAACTTTGTACCGATGCGAAACTGCGTAAGCCAGAGTCACCGCGTTCCAGTTCCTGACAAATTAAACCATAACTGGTGTAACTCAGTCCTGCACAATCGTATCCATCAATAGTACTGCCGAAAAGCCCTAAGTCCGCCATTTCAGGAATTAAATCCATTGGAAATTCGTGTTTGTCAAAAGCGTCACCAATTATTGGCAAAACCCTTTCATCAACCCAGCGACCGACGCTGTCCTGAACCATGATTTCATCTTCGCTTAATTCAGAGCGAACATCAAAAAGATCAAGTGGATTTAACTTTTGTTTCATTGTTATTTTCCCCAAAATTCATAAATTTTTTTCGGTGCGTATTTTACCTTGTTTAGCGTTTGTTTAAATATGTATTTGCGGATATTTCGGAATAATTTTCTTGAATATTGAAGTTAGTAAATGTTTGTTATAGTATTTTTGTTTTATGATATGCCAATGGTGGCGTGTGACGACTGATAAAGATATTGAGGATCGTGTTCTGAAATTACTTGAGATTTCAGAGCAATCTGATGAGCTTGATGTCCCGGATGATAATGAAGAAATCCCCGGGTATTCAGACTTATTATCTGATATTACAGATGAATCGGATTTACAAGACGGAGATGTTCTTGGTGTTTGGAAAGTTATCAAACACATTGGCAAAGGAGGGATGACCAGATGTCTATCTGGTTGAACGCAGTGATGGTCTGATACATGCACAAGCTGCATTGAAAGTGATTCCTCAAGGTTTAGCCAATTCTTCTTTAAAACAAAGATTTCAGCAGGAAAGGCAGATACTCAGCGACTTAAATCATCCCAATATTGCAAAATTATATGATGCTGGTGTCACAGAAATAGGACTGCCGTGGTTTGTAATGGAACATGTTAATGGCAAGGATTTGATCTCTTATGCAGAGCAGAATAATCTGGGCATTGAACAAAGAGTGATTTTATTCAGGCAAGTCTGCGAAGCGTTGAACTATGCCCATTCCAAAGGGGTGATTCATCGTGATATCAAGCCCAGTAATTTGCTGGTCGATGAAGAAAGAAATGTCAAGTTGCTTGATTTTGGTATTGCTTCTGCTGAAGAAAATATGTCATTAACAATGACCGGAGTTGTGGTTGGAACGCCTGGATACTTATCTCCGGAACAAGCAAAGGGTTTAACACATGATATTGATCGCAGGAGCGATGTCTTTTCTTTAGGCGTATTGCTTTATAAGCTGGTTCAAAATCACATGCCATTTGAGGCCGATAGTATTTCAGAAATCAGCTATAAAACCATTCACGCTGAACCCGCTACTTTAAATCGCAGCATTTCTCCTGAATTACAATCTATCATCTACAAGTGTTTGGAGAAGAAAGTAGAGAATCGTTATTCATCAGTGAAAAAATTAGCCGATGATTTGAGTGCGTGGTTAAACGGAGATGTTGTTAGTGCCAGAAAAGTGACTGCTTTATTGCGCCTGCGAAAAAAAATCATCAAATATCCTGTTATCAGCAGTTTGGTTTTTTTGGCTGTCTTTGCTTTAATTGCAAGCATTAGTTTTGGAGTTTATCAGACCTATCAATCTTTAAAAAAAATACAAGCGGCAGAAAAACATCTTTCTAAAGCTCAGGAAATTAAAGCCAAAGTTCGGCGAACACACATGATGCCAAAGCACCGTGTTCAAAATGAATATCAGCAATTAAATAATGAAATCAATGAGTTAAATAAAGAAATTGTAGCGGATAATAGTAGTGTTACCGGATTAAGTAGTTTTGCACTAGGTTCGGCATACTTGTCAATGAAGAATTATGAAAAGGCTTTTGAGCTACTAAATGATGCAGAAGCCAAAGGATGGAAATCCAATGATTTATCAGCGGCTTTAGGAGTGACTTATGCCCACTTTTGGCAAAAAGCTCTTGAGGAATCCAACTCAATAGATAATCCTCAAAGAAAGGAACAGTTTTTGAATGAGAAAAGGGAAGTTTATTACAATCAGGCGATTCAATATTTAAAAGAATCCCAAAGCGCATCTTCAATTTCAAATTACTTGTCCGCAAAACTGGCGTATATTGAGAGTAAATATGATGAAGCGATTATAGCAATTGAAAAAGAAATAGAGGTAAATCCCTGGCACTATGAAGCAATGTCTTTTGCTGCAACAATTTATAATGCCAAGTATAACCAAACAGGAGAGACTTCAGGATATGAAAATGTGGTTCAATACAAAGAAATTAGTGATTTAAGATTACAACAGGCTTTAGAAATCGGTGATTCAGACCCGGAGAACTATGTTCAATATTGTGAAAACATGTCAACGGAAGTTCGTAAGGGGTTAAATAAACTAACTAATGAGATTGATCAAAGTTTTAAAAAAGCAATTCAAGTTTGTGAAGATGCATTGTATATGGCGCCGAATTCTAAAGAGACCTATATCAATTTAGGACGAATTTATGCAGATATGTCGCATTATCTCAAACTAAATAAAGAGCCTTTTATGCAAATGGATACAGAGTCATATTTTACAGTAATACATGGATTAAATATTTTTCCTGATGATGCTGAATTGCTTGCGACTTCTGTTTCGCCACTATTCAGTTTAGCAGTTAATGCCAATAATTTTGATAGTAAAGATTTTGAATTATTGGAACCAGTTTTAAATACTTTTGATTCAGGCATAAATCACGAAAAAAAAATTCCTGAGCTTATATTTCTGCAAGCTCTAAAAAATATCGACTTCTCTTTGAAACAGAACCCGTTATCGTTAAATTCAAGAAAACAACATGCGGAGGTTCATCGTTCATTGGGAATTTATTACGAAGAACAAATTCAGAATTATGATAAAGCAGACTTTCATTATGATCAGGCGATAGATAGTTTTACCAAAATGCAGGACTTGGGTGGAAAGATTGCAAGCATCGGAAATATTGCGGAGATGTATTACAACAAAGCATTATTAAGGAATTTGCAAGGTAAGCCTGGTGAAAGTATTTCCTTTCTGGATAAAGCCATTGAAACGAATCAAGAAGTGCTTGATATTACACAAGCAAAATTTGCAGTTTATAATAATACCATGCAATTTCATTATGAAAAAATTGAGACGTTGGTTGAGAATCAGCAGGAATACGAGTATTTGCTTGATGAATACTTTGCTTTTGTCAATCGAATCTGTGGGTTTGATTATCTTGAAAAACTGCATTGGTATATAATTGATGATATTATTGATTCTTACACCAAACTTGGAATTGACACTATGAATCGCTTTCCCGAGTGTCAATTTGAAAAATAACGTCAAAAAATGTTTAGCGGTTTCACTCATAACAGTCCACAAGAGGTCACATTATTGATTTCTCAAGCTTCATCCGGAAATCAGGAAGCATTGAATAGCTTGATAGCATTGGTATATGAGGATCTTAAATTGATTGCATCCGGCTTGCGTCATAAGCAATTCAATTCTTCCTCAACTTTAAACACGACTTCGGTAGTTGATGAAGCATGGTTGAGACTTCATAAGTGGGGAATTCAGGCTGAAAGCAGAAAGCACTTTTTTTGTATCGCTGCAAAAGCCATGAGACAAATTCTTATCAATTCGGCCACTCAAAAACTCACACAAAAAAGAAATGCTCAATTGGTGACCTTTGATGACTCTTCATTAAACATTGAATCAGAAGCTGAATGGATGTTGTTATTAGATAAAATATTAAAAGCAATAGAAAAAAAGAATTCCAGAATGGCTGATGTTTTTCAATTGAAGTATTTTTTAGGTTTTAGTGAGCCGGAAATCAGTGAAGTGTTGAATGTCAGTGTTGCTACTGTCAATCGAGACTGGTTGGTAGCAAAGAAAATAATAAAAGAAATTATTTAGCTTTTTCTCTAATTATTAACGATTACTTTGGATTTCAGTCAGTCGGTCATTCATTGATTTAATCGCATCAAGCAACTCATTTTTACAAATAGAGCTATCAAAAGAATATTCAGACCATTCTTTGGAGAAATCCTGTTTAATAGACTCGAGATTGCTCGATGGAAATTGCTTGCTTAAACCCAGTTTATTAAACATTTTATCAACTTTATTCTCAATCTCGATAAAACTATCCGGAATCTCGGTTTTTGTTTGTACAGACTCTGGTTTATGAATTAATTTTTCGGCAATTTGAATGTCCTCTGATTCCCAGTTGAGTAGACTTGATAATTTCTCGATCCCGTTGTGGCTGTCAAAAAAATCCTCTTCAAGTTTGAGTTTTAGGTCAGCATGACTATCAGCGACTGATTGTGAAAGTTTCCAAATAAAATAATGGCGAAAATAACCATTACGAGAACCGGATTTTTGCAGCATAGGAAATTTTTCGGATAAGTCAACAGCCCATTGCATCAAGTCGTAAGCATCTTCGTAGCTTTCTTTGTTCTTCAAAATCTCATTTTTTATGTGCTTCCTGCATGAAATCCATTGAGGATAGGGGTGTCTTTGAATGTTAATGATAATACTATTTGGAAAATTGTTTTTAAGCCATGATAACCGCAAATCCATTCGATTGAATTGTAATACAGGAATTTTATCTTCTGAATTTTTAATTAAGTAGCTGATGTACTCCTCAAGTTCAGTCCAGTTTTCATGCTTCTCCATAAACAACCTGTCTTGTCCAAACTTGTGACTATGATATTTTTTCAGGTTTTCTAAATGACGATAATTTTTCCAGTAATCATAGACACCAATGTGATCTTCTTTAGGTTTGACGTATTCAATCTGGCTAATTAAATTGGTGTGGAGTGGTTCGTACCAAGCCATATATTGAGGAAGGTTATTGAAAATATTCCAAAGCATAGTTGTCCCGGAACGAAATCTCCCACTAATAAATATAATTTTATGTTTTTTCATTGGCATGGGACTAGTTTAATCCAATGAACTGCAATACCCAAGTGTCTATTGTCGTTACTACCAAAAATTTCAGAATGTCTTTTAGTTTCCGGTTGTTTAAAGCGAATTCTTAAAAGATTATCACAGAACATTTCTTTATTTATTTGCGCACTTAAAACTCTTACGACTCCGGTTGAGGTATCAAATTGATAATTGAGCGAGCATTCATTCGCTGAAACGACGAGGTTTTCAAGATGTTCTTTGCTAATACTATTGATGATACGAATGCTTAATTCATAATTGCCGGGTCTCAACCAAAAATCAATAAATGAATCAGATCTTTGTGTCCAACGAAAAAAGTCATTTTCAGGCAGAGTAATTTCCCTGCGATGCCATCCTCCTCCCAAGAGTTTCATCGAAAAATCATAATCTACACTTTCAAGAATTTCGGTTTTGTGATGTTTTCTATAGTTCAAGTCAATCAGATGGTTGATATCTTCCGATGATTCGGTATGAAATTCGCTTTTTAACTTTTTATACATTTGTGCATATTTATCTTCAAACCTTTGGAGAGCATAGTTGTAAAGTTTCAAGTCAAACTCATTTTCTTCATTGATAATGTTTATGCACTCATCGTCAATGGACTGTTTCGGGTTAAAAGCATTGAGATTGGGGGAGTCACCGGTTGGCGGTAAGTTGAAAGTATATGCAAACAATTGCATGGACTTGTCAAACTGTTCCTGAATTCCAAACCATGAGCATTTGTTAAGTAGGTTCATCGCTCTTTGCAAACGAGCTTCATTATCAATCTTTTTACCGGGCTCAAGCCATTGATTGATAACTTTGATGCTTTCTTCGGATAGAAACAACTCTTGAGCCTCAGGGTCGTCTTTCAAATCAAAGGATAGGTGCCTCACCATTCGGTTATTGATTTTAACCGATGTTTGTGGGTGTTGCAGAAACTCTTTCAGCGACATTTGTGAGTTGGTTACCAAATCATGAACAGCGGTGTTTTTTTCTCTTTTTATAAAGTGATAAGTCGAAACTGTAAGGCTATGCGGATGCCTGAGTATGGTTAACAAGTGTGGGTTTCTTGAAGATAAAAACCGATAAGAATTGCCCCCAAAATGCCCACGAATCAAATTGTAATGATCTTTATTGTCGATGATTTCCTGGTTGATTTCTCTCCAGAGTTGGCATGGAAAGATTGAATCAAACTCATGACAATTATCCAGAATGTTTATAAAACTGGTACCGGCAGTTTTAGGAATATGGATAAAATAATGTCCAGATTTTTTGAGTTTAAAAATGTTTCTAAGAAATCCGAACATTAAATCAAAGAACTGTATGCGCTTTCAAGTCTTCGGGCATAATTATCAGGGCTGAAAAACTCAACTCTTTTCTTGCCTTTCTCAATCATATCTTGTCGTAGTTCGGGATGATGTAATATTGCCGATATTTTATTTCTGATATCTTTGTAGTCGTAAGGATCTATATAAAGTGCGGCATCACCTGCAACTTCAGGTAAAGATGTAATTCCGGAGCAAATAACAGGGCAATTATGTTGCATTGCTTCAAGAACAGGTAGCCCAAAGCCCTCGTACAGAGATGGAAAAACTAAACAACTGGCATTGCGATAAAGCACTGATAATTCGTCATCGTCGATAAAATCCATAAATACGACTCGTTCATCATCTAAATATTTTTTGACATTTTTCAATTGATCTTCCCAGAGCCATGCTTTTTTTCCGACAATGACCAGCTTGATATTTGGGTTGACGAATGACATGGCAGTAATAAGCGACTTTATATTCTTTTTAGGTTCAATATTTCCAACGAAAAGGACATACTTTTCTTTTTTGATTTTG
>JAGRJO010000269.1 GCA_020442725.1 Lysobacterales bacterium | reverse complement strand
TTCGTCTTCGCTTTCTTCGGGTTTAACTCCATAGCCTTGGATATGTGAGTTTGGGAGTTCATCCAAAAAACGGCTGGGACCGGTTTCGAAATCTTCATCAAGGGCAAATTTATTTTTGCGTTTTTTGACATAACTGATATGCAGGTTTCGCATGGCGCGGGTCATGCCGACATACATCAGGCGGCGTTCTTCTTCGATGGTGTCTTCTTCAATGGAGTTGCGATGCGGAAGAATTCCTTCTTCAACACCAATGAGATAGACGTGACCGAACTCAAGCCCTTTGGCAGCGTGTAAAGTCATCATTTGCACGGCATCATCCGTATTTGTATCTTCCTTATTGCTTTGTAAGCTCAGTTGGTTCGCTACTTCTAAAAGACCGATTGGCTCTTTTTGACAAAAAGCTCGTATCCATTTTTGAAAATCCTTGACCAACTTGGTACGGTTTTGCCGACTGGTTTTATCTTTGGATGTTTGTTCAATCCATGATAAATAATCGGTCTTGTCAACCAGCTCATCAACCGCTTTATCGGCAGAGGTATTTGCAAGCACTTTCTTTTGCAAAGAATTGATAAGCTGGTGAAATTCTTTTAGTTTCAAAGCAGTTCTTGATGAAATATTTGCCAAAATTTCATCACTGTTAGCTGCTTTGAAATATCCGATACCTGCACGTTCAGCGGATTGAGCCAAAGAAGCCAGCGAGGAAGAGCCGATTCCGCGACGCGGAATATTAACAATCCGTAAGAATGCAGCATTGTCTTTGGGATTGCATAAAAGCCGGATATACGCCATCAGGTCTCTGATTTCGGTAAAATCAAAAAACGAGCGTCCTCCACTAATCTCATAGGGAATGTTATTTCCACGGAAGATTTGTTCCACAATTTTTGCCTGATGATTGGAACGATAGAGAACGGCATAATCGGCATAACGGTTTTTTTTGAGCATTTTCTGATATTCAATATCGGCAGCCAATTGCACGGCTTCGGCTTCGGGAGATTCAAAATTTGAAACTTTAATTAAATCGCCGCCGCCCAAATCACTCCATAATTTTTTCTCAAATTCATGAGGGTTATGTTTAATCACATCATGGGCGGCTGAAAGAATTGTCTGTGTGGAACGATAATTTTGCTCCAGTTTCACTACTTTTAAATCCGGAAAATCTTGCTTTAAAAGATTGAGGTTCTCTGCTTGTGCGCCACGCCAACCGTATATGGATTGATCATCATCGCCAACGCAAATGATATTCCGGTGTTTTCCACCAAGCATTTTCAACAAGTTATATTGGCTGCCGTTGGTATCCTGATATTCATCGACCAAAATAAACTGCATTTTTTCCTGCCAACGAGATAAAACCTCAGGATTGCTTTGTAAAAGTTTTAAAGGTTGTAAGATTAAATCATCAAAATCCAAAGCGTTAAAATCAATCAACCTTTGCTGGTACTGTTGATAAATCTGCTGAATCGCTAAATGCTGAGTTTGTACTTCATCGGCTAACAATCCTTCATTTTTCCAGCCCGAAATTTGCCACTGAACCCTGTTGATTTGTTCTCTGTTGCTACCTTTGGGTAATAACTCCTTGATGATGTTATGAGTCTCCGAACTATCAAAAATACTGAAACCATGACGATAGTGGCTGTGTTTGATTTCTTCACGAATAATTCTCATGCCCAGAGAGTGAAATGTGGAGATATTTAGTGATTCACCTTCGGATAGACGAATCATTTTTCCGGCTCGTTGAGCCATTTCTTTGGCGGCCTTATTGGTGAACGTAATAGCGAAAATGTTGAAGTGTTTTATTTGTTTGTTACCAATCAAATAAGCAATTTTTTCGGTGATAACTCGTGTTTTTCCACAGCCGGCACCTGCCAGAACCAAAAGTGGCCCGTCACAATAATTGACCGCAGATTGTTGTTGTGGATTGAGCATTTAAAGATTTTTAAAAAAGACGGGGATTATAGCAAACTCAGCAAAAAAGTGGCGACAGTATTTTTCAGGTTTATAATGATTTCAAACATTCACTTTGATATACTTTTGTTTGCTGTCAATCATACTCAACTCAATGCTGAAATTTGTTCTTAAACGCATCGGCGGAGCCATTCCAACCTTGCTGATATTGATTACAGTGACGTTTTTTCTGATACGGGTTGCCCCTGGTGGTCCTTTTGATTCAGAAAAAGATTTGCCACCGGAAATTCAACAAAAACTGGAAGCCAAGTACCATTTGGATGAACCTCTTCATCAACAATATTTTCGCTATTTGGGAAATATCATCCAAGGTGATTTTGGTCCGTCATTTCAGTATAAAGATTTCACCGTAACGGAATTGATTGCTCAAGGATTTCCGATTTCACTCACAATAGGCGGTTTGGCATTGATATTTGCTTTTTTTGTCGGAATTAGCATTGGTACTATTGCCGCGGTGAAACAAAACTCTTGGGTGGATTATTTACTCATGTCGAGTGCGATGACGGGTGTTTCTATCCCAAATTTTGTGGTTGCACCGTTATTGATTTTACTGTTTGCTATCAATTTTGATGTGTTTCCTGCCGGTGGTTGGGGCGATGGAAACTTTGAATATCTGGTTTTGCCGGTTTTTGCATTGTCATTACGATACATCGCCTATATTGCCCGTTTGATGCGTGGCTCAATGATTGAAG
>JAGRJO010000268.1 GCA_020442725.1 Lysobacterales bacterium | reverse complement strand
AAACATTTTCCGGTGAAACGATTTTTTGCCGGCATGATAGTGTATCAACTCGAACCAGCATGGCTTTTTCTGCATTTTTACCAGTTGATATTAAAAAGATTGATTCAGCTATCATTTGGCTGTCAGGTCTGACATGCACTGAAGAAAATTTTATTACTAAAGCCGGAGCACAATTTTTTCTTCAGAATACTTCGACCATGATTATTTGTCCGGACACCTCACCTCGTGGGCTTGATCTTCCAGGAGAACATGACAGTTATGATTTTGGCAGTGGCGCAGGTTTTTATTTAAATGCACGAACTGAATATTTCAAAGATCATTATCAGATGTATGACTACATCACGTGTGATTTAATCGAACTGTTGCGAAACGATTTTGGCATTAAAATTAAAAAATTTTCTATTTCAGGACACTCAATGGGAGGCCATGGTGCATTGGTGCTTGGATTGAAAGAACCTCAGATATTTTCTTCGATTTCTGCCTTTTCTCCTATAGTAAATCCAACTCAGTGTCCGTGGGGACAAAAGGCTTTTCAGGGGTATTTGGGAGATGACAAGCAGTTATGGAAACAATATGATGCCTGTGAATTATTAAAGACAGGAAAATCAAGTGAAGCCCCCTTACTTGTTGATCAGGGGTTGAATGATGAATTCTATCCACAACAGCTACTGACTGAAAACCTTGAAATTGTATGTAAAGAGAGTGGACAGGCCTTAGACCTTACGTTTCATAAAGGATATGATCATAGCTATTATTTCATCAGTACATTTATTGAAAAGCATATTCGGTTCCATTTAAACTATTTGTCATAATTCATTAAGTTACAGAAAAAAGCAAATCATTACTTAATGGTAAGTATGAGATAAATTCATTCATCATTTAGGTGATTCAAAACCACCATGTGACCTTTAGCATATAGACTTCAATATTTCTCATTTGTATGATAAACGCTGTTATTAACCAAATTGAGAAAGCTCATGAAAAATACAATTAAAACTCTGATTCTTGCGACAATGACTTTTACTTCAGCTCAAGCGGTTGAGGTTGATGAAATTATTAACGGATATATTGAGAATACCGGTGGTTCTGAAGCATGGAATAATTTACAGGGAATGAAACTTTCCGGAGAATTCAATCAGGGTGGTATGAAGTTCCCGTTTGAAATTCTTAGCCTTAAAGATGGACGCCAATACATGAAGTTCACCTTTCAAGGTAAGGAATTGAAACAAGGTGTTTTCGATGGCGAAACCATGTGGAGTACGAACTTCATGACCATGAAAGCGGAAAAAGCTGACGCAGAATCGACTGAAAACCGTAAATTGGAGATGAATGACTTTCCAAGTCCTTTTTTAAATTGGAAAGAAAACGGTTACACCGTTGAGTTAATGGGAACAGAGAGTAAGGAAGGGTCAGATACCTACAAAGTCAAATTGGTAAAAGAGCCTTTAACAGTTGATGGTGAATCTGTTGAGGATATTAGTTATTACTATTTTGATACTGAGGCTTTTGTTCCGGTAGCTGTTGAGACAGAAATTCGCCAAGGACCTATGAAAGGTAAGGTTGGCGAGAACAAAATGAGCGACTATCAGGAAGTGGAAGGCTTTTATGTGCCATTTTCAATGACTCAAGGGTTAAAAGATGGTCCCGCCGTGACAATGACTGTTTCCAAAGTTGAATTAAATCCTCAAGTTTCTCAGACTGATTTTGACATGCCTGTTGAGACTGAAACTGCAACTGAAAAAACAGAGACCGCAGAAGCATCTGCTGAAAATAAATAAAGGTGATTGATATGAAATCTTCGTTTTATAAAAAATCAGCTTTAATTCTGGCTCTTGGACTTTCATCATCATCTTTTGCTGACGAGGCCGTATTAAAAGGTGATGCATTATTTGGTAATATGACGGCCAGACAAATTGGTCCCGCTGTCATGAGTGGGCGTATTAATGACATTGAGGTTCATCCACAAAACAGCAAAGTGATGTACATCGGTTCAGCCGGAGGTGGTGTTTGGCGTTCCCAGAATGGAGGAGCATCATTCGACCCGATTTTTGATGATCATGTTCAATCCATTGGCGTCGTCAAAGTTGATCCGGTTCAACCGGACAAAACGATTTGGGTAGGAACCGGTGAAACCTGGACCAGAAACTCGGTTTCAACAGGTGATGGTTTGTTCCGTTCTGATGATGGCGGTACAAACTGGAAACGAGTTGGATTTGAAAACTCGGAAAGAATTGCCGGAATTGAAATTAATCCCAAAAACCGAAATGAACTTTATGTTTGTGTCTTAGGTGCTCTTTGGAGTGATAGCGATGAGCGTGGTATCTATAAATCAACTGATGATGGCAGTTCTTGGGAAAAGGTTTTATATATTGACAAAAAGACTGGTTGCTCTGATGTCATAATGGATCCAAGCGATTCATCGGTGCTTTATGCTTCTATGTGGGAATTCAGAAGAACAGGGTGGTCCTTCAATTCCGGTGGCAACAATAGTGCGTTATACAAGTCTGTTGATTCCGGCAAAACCTGGAATAAAATCCACAACGGATTTCCTGAAGGGAAACTCGGTCGCATCGCAGTAGCTGTTGCTCCTTCTGACAGCAATATTGTTTATGCGGTATTAGAAACTGAAAAAGATAGCGAAAAAGGGTTATACCG
>JAGRJO010000267.1 GCA_020442725.1 Lysobacterales bacterium | reverse complement strand
CCTCTTTTCCCATATCTTTCAGAATTTTCAACAAGGTTTCACATTCTTGTTCATTGGTTCCCGAAAAATCCCAATCGCAAAATTCATAGTCATATTTTTCACTAAAGAATTTCCACGAAATTACCCCGGATGAATCTATAAAATGCTCGACAAAGTTTTCCGGTTCTTTGATAGCAAAGCTATTAAACGTCGGTTTTTTAATATCGTTTAAACCTTCAAAACTACGTCCTTGCAGTAATTCGGTTAAACTTCGTTCCAATGCCACTTCTAAACTTGGATGGGCTCCAAATGAAGCAAAAACTCCTCCGGTTTTCGGGTTCATCAATGTCACATTCATCACCGGAAATTGTCCACCAAGTGAAGCATCTTTTATCACAACGGGAAAGCCCTGCTCCTCCAATGCTTTGATTCCGGCAAGAATCTTAGGAAATCTTTGCAAAACATCTTTTGGAACATCCGGTAAGGTGATTTCCTGTTCAATGATTTGTTTTTTAACCGCTCGCTCAAATATTTCTGATAAGCATTGAACTTTGGCTTCTAATAAATTATTTCCGGCACTCATACCATTGCTGAGAAACAGATTCTCGATTAAATTGGATGGAAAATAAACGGTTTCACCATCAGATATTCGTTGATAAGGAATGCAACAAATCCCGCGATCTTTATTTCCGGAATTTGTATCAATCAAATGCGAACCTTTAAGTTCACCGTCAGAGTTGTAAATTTCCAGACAGTATTGATCCAAAATCCCTGATGGCAATTTATCATTTTGAGTTAATGGAAACCATTTTTCATTGGGATAATGTACAAATTCGCTATTGGCTATATCTTCGCCAAAATACTGATCGTTATAGAAAAAATTACAATTTAAACGCTCGATAAACTCTCCCAAAGCAGAACATAAGGCGCTTTCTTTGCTCGAGCCTTTGCCATTGGTGAAACACATTGGTGATGCCGCATCCCGAATATGCAAAGACCAGACATTCGGAACCAGATTGCGCCATGACGCGACTTCAATTTTCATGCCTAAATCAGACAAAATCTTCGTCATGTCTGTAATGGTTTGTTCCAGTGATTTATCTTTCCCCTCGATAAAAGTTTCACTTTCAATATCGGTTAAATTGACCAACATCGCTTGAGCATCCGCATCAATATTTTTTACAACTTCTACATGAAATTCAGGTCCTTCCTGAACCACTTTCTTGACTGTACAACGATCAATTGAACGTAAAATCCCTTGACGATCTTTTTCGGAAATATCCTCTGGTAATTCAATTTGAATTTTGAAAATCTGCTTATAACGGTTCTCAGGATCAACAATATTGTTTTGAGATAGTCTGATATTTTCCGTCGGAATATCACGAGCTAAACAATAGACCTTTGCAAAATATGCGGCACACATAGCCGAAGATGCCAGAAAGTAATCAAACGGTCCCGGAGCCGAACCATCACCTTTGTAACGAATCGGTTGGTCGGAAATGACCTTAAAATCATCAAATTGAGCCTCAAGCCTGAGGTTGTCCAGATAATTGACTTTGATTTCCATAGAATGACTGAAATGTAAAACGAGCCGAATTATCGTTGTTTTTATCGCAATAGTCTTGGAAATTAGAGCAATTAGTTGGAATGATAAAGATTTTTAATTAAATTTCTCCACAATCAATTAATGGAGTTACCCAATACTTCAATTTAAAACGACTGCCGATATGGCTGAATTTTTCAAGAATCTCTTTAAGTTGTTTGGGTTCATGAATCAGTTCCAAGCGATAGAAACCCTTATATCCTTCAACTTGTTCACGAATATTGTACTGCGAATGCTTTCGGCTGAATCCATTCGCTTTTGACAATGTAAAGCCGGAAATATCTTCCATTTCCAGTATTAAATCCACAGCATCATCCTTGATTTTGGTATTGAGCATTATTGTAAGTATTTGAAGTTCACACATTTTGTTTTGATTCAATTTTATAATATAAAAACGGGAGTAAATAAAGTGTTGCAAGTGTTGAGGAGAACAGACCTCCGATGACGACAATAGCAAGAGGCTTTTGTATCTCGGCACCGGGTCCTGTGGCAATAACTAATGGAATCAGACCAAACATTGCCGTTGTTGCAGTCATCAGTATTGGTCTCAATCTATCTGTTGCAGCATTCGAAATTTTTTCTATTAAATTTGTTGTTTGATAACGCATTTCCTCAAAATGAGACAGCATAACAACTCCATTTAGTATCGCAACTCCGAGTAATGCAATAAAACCTACAGATGCCGGTACAGACAGATATTCTCCTGAAATATACAAACTAATCACACCACCCATCATTGCAAAAGGTATATTTGCTAGAATCAAAAAAGACTTTAATAGTGATTTAAATGTAGTGAATAATATGATAACGATGAGGAGCAATACCACAGGAATCACCATCATTAAATTATTGGATGCTCTGATTTGGCTTTCAAACTCACCCCCAAACTCAACTAAATATCCACTGGGCAGATTCACATCCTTTCCAATTTTTTCAGTAATTTCTTCTACAAAACCAACAATATCACGGTTCTCAACATTGCAAGCAACCACTGCAAAGCGCTCGGCATTTTCTCTTTCGATTATTGCCGGACCTTCGCTAAAAGATATATCCGCAAGATCTTTCAGCGTCAGAATACTGTTATCCGGCATGATGATATTGTAGTTCTTTAATTGGTTGATTGATGACAACTCAG
>JAGRJO010000266.1 GCA_020442725.1 Lysobacterales bacterium | reverse complement strand
GTCATTTTACGATTCAGAACCAAAACCAATAAATTGAAACTCAAACAGGTTGAAATGATTTTCCAATGGTTGAAAACAGTTATTATTGCTATGGGGTTGGCGGCACTTTTTCTTACAATCAACGAAATCATTGATTTGACTATTGAAAACCCCGTACAGGGTTTTAATCATTGGAAAATTTTCAGTCTCTAGCTAGCTGCTTCAATTTATTATATTGGTATTAAAGGTTATAAACTGGATACATCGTCGATTCGCATTGATGCGGTTAAATCGAAATTGCAGGAATCGGATAATCTAACTATTCTAGATATTGCTTTGGATTGTGGTTTTAACTCACAGGCGAGTTTTTATCGTGCCTTTAAAAAATTTGAAGGAATGACTCCCAAAGCTTATTTGGACTCCAAAAAATAATTTTATTCTTAAAATTCTACTCTCAAAACATGATTTGGGAGGTATGAAATACCAATTTTCGTAATATTTGCGCTTTTTGAATTATTGAAAGCTATATCTTATGAAATTTACAACTTTTAAAAAAACCTTGTTATACATCATCATTTTTCTGGTTTTGGCATATTTTGGGACAAAGGTTTTTATCGACTCACAGGTTAAACATCAAAATGGCTTAAACACTTCAGTTGTTGATGTATCCCAATTTAATATTTCAGATGCTCCTGTTGCTATCACCAATATTTCGGTGCTCTCAAATGATTCCAGTGAAATGCTGGATAACCAGACGGTACTTATAAAAAATGGACTGATTAGTAAAATTGGAAGTGAACTACAAGTCCAAGGTAATTACACTAAAGTTGATGGAAGCGGGAAATTCTTAATCCCCGGATTAGCTGACACTCATTCACATACTTATAATAGTAAAAACGATTTATTGTTATATGTTGTTAACGGAGTCACACAAATTGCCATACTCAGTTCGCACCCTGAAATGCTGGAATGGAGAAAAGATGCAAAAAACGGTGCAATCAGTCCGCAAATATTTCTCTCAAACGGTGGATTGAATTCAAAATATGGATTCATGTCAGTAGTTCGTAGCTGGTTTGGTTCGCATCCGGGAATCAATGCAGCTGAACAAGCCCGTGAAGCAGTTAATGATTATAAGGAACAAGGCTTTGATGTTATTAAAGCCTATGAATATCTGAACAGGGAAAGTTATTTTGCCATGGTTGAAGAAGCAACAAAACAACAGTTTTCCGTTAGTGGTCATATCCCTGAAGAGGTTACACTCGATGAAATCTTCCATTCCGGACAGTCTCATCTTGCTCATCTGGAAGAACTGGTCAAGGGTTCCATGCGTCAATATAACGCCCTGGATGATAGAAAGAATCTTTCTTATCTGCAATATCTGAATATCAATACGGATGATATTGCAAAAAAAGTAAAAGCCGCAAATATCAGTATATCAACAACTGTTTGGCTCATGGAATCGTTACCACAACAACGATTTGATTTGGAAAATTTTTTAAAGACAATCGAATTGGAGTATGAAAACCCAAGAGTGATTGAAGGTTCTGTTTTTGCATCCGGATGGTTGCCCGATTCCAATCGTTATGAGTCACAAGTTCGTGATTTATCAGCTGAGGACAGAGAAATCTCCAGGCAATTTACTGATGATTATGTTCAAGCAATTTATATCATGACCAAAGCATTGGTTGATAATGATGTGACTCTTTTGGCGGGTTCTGATTCAAATACGGCTGGAACAATTGCCGGTTTTTCCATGCATGATGAGTTTCAGTCTTTATCAAATGCCGGGCTCAGCAATTCTCAAATATTACACTCTGCGACATTAGCTCCTTCACAATGGATGGGGTTTAATTCAGGTCAAATTGCTGAAGGAATGCGGGCAGATTTAGTGATTCTTAATAAAAATCCACTACTTGATATCAAAAACACCCGTTCTATCAACGCGGTCATACTCAATGGCAAACTCATGACGAGAGAAATTTTGGATGACATTCTTTCCCAAATCAAGAAAGCGAATAATTCAGCCAGAGAAATAAGTATTGAGCAATATCTTTAGCTCAATCGAATAGAACAGTTCAGCCCTGTCAGGATTCTTTCAAACTCGTCTCCTAATGGGACTGAAATGGTAATAGATTCACCACTCTCAGGATGATTAAAACTGATTTCTTTGGCAACCAGAAGTAAACGACTCAAAGCGAATTGTTCTCTAAACATGTTATTGTGTTTGCCATCACCATGTGTGGTATCTCCAACAATCGGGTGAAAGATATGCTTCATGTGTCTTCTAATTTGATGCTTGCGACCGGTTTCAGGAGACAAGGAAACAAGTGAATATCGAGCGGTAGGATAACGGCCAACAGGAAGGTTTATTTCACCTTTCCATAAAGTTTTGTAGTGTGTTACTGCATCCTGTGCTGGTTTATCTGGTTTAGTATTTTTATCCGCTATTTTGTCCAGTTCTTCTTTCAAAGGATAATCAATTGTGCCCTTGTCATCTGTATATCCTCTGACCAAAGCGATATACTTTTTCTGTACTTGTTTATGGGTGAATTGATCGGTTAGTTTAGCAGCAATTTCCGATGACAAAGCCATAACTAACACACCTGAGGTTGGCTTATCCAAACGATGTACCGGGTAAACATATTGTCCGATTTGATCACGTGTCATTTGTAAAGCAAATCGGGTTTCACGCTTATCTATCAAAGAACGGTGAACCAAAAGCCCCGAAGGCTTATCAATAATAACAATATGTTCGTCT
>JAGRJO010000265.1 GCA_020442725.1 Lysobacterales bacterium | reverse complement strand
CTCCAATACCATTGAAATTCTTGATGAGTTGAATGTCGCGATTAAAGAACTGAATGAAGGAGACTTAAACGACGTCAAATTAACACTAGAATTAAGCTATGATTCATCTGTTTATATCCGCAGAGCTATTGATCTGGTTAAGAATAATCTCGGTTTGGGGGTTGTATTGTCGTTAGCAACTTTATGGTTGTTTTTACGTGATCGCAGATCAACTCTGATTATTGCAACCAGTATTCCAATCTCGTTATTTGTTTCCTTCATTACATTGAAATTATTTGATATTTCCCTGAATGTCATTTCTTTGGCGGGTCTGGCATTTTCTGTCGGTTTGATTCTGGATGCTGCTATTATTGTGCAGGAAAATATTGTTCGATATCGACAGCAAGGACTTTCAAGGTTTGATGCGGTACTTAAAGGAAGCAATCAAGTTAAGGGAGCCTTGTTTGCTTCAACGATGACAACCATTGCTATTTTTCTGCCAATTCTATTTCTTGATGGTATGGAAGGGCAGATGTTTTCTGATTTGGCAATTACCCTATCGGTGAGTGTGCTTGCATCTTTCATAGCTGCAATTACTATAATTCCTGTAGCCAGTAGAAAGTGGATGCAGGATTTTGAATACAAAGATCCATTTGCTTCAATGTGGGAAAACATAACCAATTTTGTTATGAAGCTTACTGATTCGACAAACAGAAGATTGTTTTGGAGTGCCGGATTATTGTCATTAACAATAGGTCTTTCACTCTGGCTTATGCCGAAAGCTGATTTTTTACCGCCTGCTAAGGCTGATGCGGTGCAGACATTTTTTAATACGCCTCCTGGGATGACTGCTGAGATTTTTGATCATGAAATCGCCAAAGAAATTATTGAAAGACTCAAACCCCATATGGAGCATAAAAAAGAACCATACATCAAAGGTTATAATTTGTCTTTTTTCGGAGCAGGTTCAATACTTTATCTTTACCCGCTCAATCCCGAAGACACTGAGACTTTTGTATCCATGTTGAGGAACGGATTTCTTGCCGGCATTCCCGATACTCAGGTTTTTCCAAGCCGGGCCTCTCTTTTGGGCGTTGGAAATAATGGAGGACGTTCAATCAATGTTAATCTGCAAGGTCCGGATGTTTCTGCTTTGTTAAATGTTGCCAGACAAAGCATGGGAATTCTGCAAAAAGAGCTTCCCGGAGCTGTGGTTCGGCCTTTAAGTGGTTTGTCATTATCAGAACCGGAACTTCAAATCATTCCTAACGAACGATTTATTAGTGAAGCCGGGCTTAATCTAAGAGATGTGGCTAACGCTATCAGAGCTTTTACCGGGGGCATGTTTGTTGGGGAATATTTTGATGGTAATAACCGTTATAACATGATTTTACGTTCCTCCACTTGGTCCAATCCTGATCAACTCGCAGCACTACCCGTTTCCACACCTTTAGCCGGAGCTCAAACAATTGGCTCACTGGCAACAATTAAACGAACTGTCGGACCAACGCAATTACAACGCATCGATGGACAGAAAACAGTGAGTCTTCAAGTTTTGCCTGTAGATACGATGACAGTCGAAGAGGCACTTGATGTATTACAAAAGCAAGTGACGCCTCAGGTCAAACAACTCCTGCCGGATGGCGCTTCGGTACAGTACAAAGGCAGTGCTGACAGATTGGAATCGGCTTTGGGAGATATGCTGAAAAACTTTATACTTGCTGTCATTATTCTTTTCTTAATTATGGGAGCAATTTTTAAATCACTAAAAGACAGCATGCTTGTGATTACGGTGATGCCTTTAGCGCTTGCAGGTGGAATTGTTGCTTTAAAAATTCTGAATATGATTTCATATCAATCATTGGATATGTTAACAATGATTGGTTTCATTATCTTGTTAGGACTCGTTGTCAATAACGCAATATTGTTGGTGAGTCAGACTCGGGACGCAGAATCCGAAGGACTCTCCCGTTCAGATGCGGTCAAACAAGCAGTCTTGTTGAGATCAAGGCCGGTCTATATGAGCACTTTAACAAGTATTGTCGGCATGTTGCCATTGCTGTTAATTCCCGGAGTCGGTTCAGATATTTATCGTGGATTAGCAACAGTCATAATAGGAGGTATGATCTTTAGTATGTTTTTTACATTGCTGTTAATGCCCAGTTTACTCAGAATGGGCGAACAAGGAGATGTTTTCTATAGTCTGACTAAAAAATTTAAGAAAAGAATCAAATCGTCCTCACCTCAATTAGAAAATGCGGAGAACCAATTATGAAACGCATCGTTATATTTTTCCTTATAGTGTCATTCAGGTTATTTGCTCAACCTGTAGATACGGTTCCTGCGATGCCGGTTGAAACTGACTTAGTCAAAGAGACTGAAGTTATACCAACAATGCCGATGACCGGAAATGTATTTAGTATCAATGAATTACAGTTGACAGCTTCGATTTCGGGGCAGTTGGAATTTGTTTCTGAGCCCGGAACAATTGTAAAAGCTGGCGATGTGATTGCACGAATGGACACAAATACTCTTGATTTACAACTTCAGGAACAAAAAGCGCTAATAACACGAGCAGAAGTTCAGCTGAAGTATTTGCAGACAAATTTACAGAGACAAAAGAATTTGATAAAAGCCAAAACTGTTTCAGAAAGTTCTGTTGAACAAATTGAATCACAGAAAGATGTAGCAGCCAGTGACTTGGCAGTGGCAAAACTCCGAGTCGAACAGATTGAAGAACAAATTTCAAAATCGCGAATCCATGCAAAATACAA
>JAGRJO010000264.1 GCA_020442725.1 Lysobacterales bacterium | reverse complement strand
ACTTTGTGAGAACATCATTTTGATATTGAGTTTCAACACCTTCGGCAATGGTCTTGATGCCTAATTTCTTGGACATCACAATGATAGCTTCAATAAGAGCAATATTATCAGGTTCATTTTCCAGATTACTAATGAATGAACGGTCAATTTTGATGAAATCAATATCAAATTTTTTGAGATAAGATAAGGATGAATATCCCGTTCCAAAATCATCGATTGAGATATCCACACCGGCATCTCGGAACATCAATAAATGCTTTTGAATCTTTTCATTGTTATCTAACAATAACCCTTCGGTAATCTCGATAGCGATATTTTTGCCGGATAGATTGTTTTTCTTCAATCTTTTGAGCCATTTTAAATACGCTGAACGATTGATAAATTGCTTGGGGGATTTATTAATGCTAATTTGAAAATTTTCTCCATAGTTGGGAATCCATTTTTTTAATTGTTTACAGACTTTTTTAAACGTCCATTGACCAATTTTCAAGATTAAGCCTGTATCTTCAGCAATTTGGATAAATTTCTCCGGCTTGACGATTCCTTCGGTTGGGTGATTCCATCGAAGCAATGCCTCGGCTTTATGAATCTTGCCTGTTTCTGAGTTCACAATGGGTTGGTAGTAGATTTCCAGTTCACGATTTTTTATGGCCTGTCTCAACTCCATGGCTATTTGTTGGCGATTCGTTGCCTCTATCTGCATCGAGTGAGTGAAGTAACTGTATCTGTTTCGGCCTTGTTCTTTTGCTTTGAACATAGCCTGATCAGCGTGTTTTAAAATCGTAAATACATCGTCACCGTCATTCGGATAAGTGGCAATTCCGATGCTTGCTGTTATGAAAACCTGCTCATCATTAATTGTAAAAGGCTGACGCAAACTGCTGATAATCTCTTGAGCTATTTTTTCGGTTTGACTGTGATTATCTGTTTCAGGAATGATGACGGTGAATTCATCACCTCCGAATCTAGCAATGTTGTTTTTATTTTTAACCGATTTATTGATTTTCTTTGCAACATTTTTGAGTAATTGATCGCCGAAATTATGCCCTTTGATGTCATTAATATCTTTGAAATTATCTAGATCAATCAGTAAAAGCGCAAAGGATTTGTTATTTTGCTGAGAGTTACTGATTTCTTGTTCCAGGTTTTGTTGAAACAGATATCGGTTAGCAATCCCTGTTAGATAATCATAGTTGGCTTGATAAAATATTTTTTTGTCGGACTTTATTTTTTCAGTGACATCGTTTATTAACAGGAGATAATAGTTTGCATTTCCATTTTTATCCTTGATATTTGAAATCTCAATTTCTTGAGGAAATTTAGTTTCGTCTTTTCGTTGGTTCCAGATAATTCCTTGCCATTTTCCCTTTGATCTCACTGTTTTCCACATGTCGTAATAAAAAGTTTCATCCCTTTCAGTTGTCAAATAATGAATCGGATTATTTCCGATAAGTTCGCTATCCTTATAACCTGACATTTCAGAAAATGCCGGATTAACGCTGACAATGATTTCATTTGCGGACACAATCATCATTCCCTGACGGCTTTTCTGATAAATCAGAGATGCGAGTTGGTGCTCAGTGATGTCTTGATTCACACCAATCATTCGTGTAGGTTGGCCTTCATGGTCGCGTGCTACAATTTTTCCTCTCGACAAAACCCAATAACAAATGTCATTTCTCAATACTCTATGTTTATTGGAATAAAACTCAGTTTTACCATTCAAATGATCATCGAAGTCTTGCTTCATTTGTAGCAAATCATCCGGATGAATATTTGTTGAACTTAATTTAGAACTCGAAGATTCATTAATCCTATCAAAAATAGTTTCACTATCCTGTGACTGCGATATTTTATTTTCAGGGATACTCCAATCCCAAACACCTTCCACACCGCCTTCAAGAATAAACTTCCAGCGTTCTTCGCTTTGCATGAGTTCCGCTTCAGCTTGAAGTCTCAAGGCTCGCTCTCTTAAAAATCCCATTGTCCGATTTGATAAAGTGTCATACATTTTCAAAATAGTATTTATCAGAACCTGCATGGAACCACTCATCTTCTTGTCAGCAATTTTTTTAGCTTCTGCCAGAGGTTTGCCGGCTTTTAATTCCTGAACGACAATAGCCATGCGCTTATCGGTATCGAGAATATGATATGTGAGCCATTGTGTCAGAAAGGAAACAATATTCTGGATAACAGTATCCAACTCCAGTTTATCCCCTTGTTTTTTTAAATTGAGTACTTGCTGGATGAATTTCTCGTGGGTTTTCTCATGCTGTTGATACCAGATATCGTCTTTGAAGTATTCAACCCAAACTTTTTCTTCGCTCTCGAAGTGAAAATTAGCATATTCTGCAAGCTCATCAAATATTTTATTTAAAACAACTGCTTTTGAACGATTGGCTAAGTTTGATGCAAGCAAATTGAGAATATCCACCAGTTTTTTATGCTGGTTGTCGATGATTTCAATCCCTGTATCAAAGTTTTTTTGCCATGGGAAAATCTCAAATTCAGTATTTTTTATATTATCACTCACTTTTCAGTTAGTTTTTTTATTCAATTGGGATGAGTAATATTAGATGCTTTTAATAAATAAATCTATAAAAACAATAATATCTCTACGAATTGTAAACTATTGTGTCTTAATACTTGGCGTACTATTGGGTTTGATTGTGAATTCACCCACTTAAGGCTAAAATACCGCCTTTGGATTCATTTATTAAAGAAAAACATTATGCTCGACCCTCAATTATTAAGAAACGACTTGGAAGAAACTGCGAAAACGCTGGCAACCAGAGGTTATCAACTGGATGTT
>JAGRJO010000263.1 GCA_020442725.1 Lysobacterales bacterium | reverse complement strand
GGAAGCGTCTTTGCGGTTCAAGCTCTGGTTGCTTCAAAACCGCCGATTGAAAAGAAACCCAAAGAACAACGAGTGGTTTCTTTATTTGTTGATGAAGTCAAAGCTGAAACGGTTAATCTGTCAGTTTCAACTTATGGAGAAGTCAACCCTAAAACCGAAATTGACTTGACATCTATGGTGTCCGGTCAAGTTGTCGAGATTTCAAACCAATTTGCTGAAGGTGGAATATTCACCAAAGGAGATGTTTTGATGAAAATTGATGACACAGAATATCAAGCAGCTGTCACTCGTGCAAAAGCGAATGTGGCTTCCGCAAAAGTAAAAGTTGAAGAGGAAATCGCCAATTCGAAAATCAAAGAAGATCAGTGGAAAAGAAAAGGTCATGCAAATCCAAGTGATTATGCCTTAAATATTCCCCAAATAAAAGAAGCTAAAGCATTGCTTGAAGCTGCCCAAGCCGACTTAAAAAATGCAGAATTGAACTTACAAAGAACTCAAGTTAAAGCTCCTTTCGATGGAAGAGTGCTATCAGAAAGTATAGGTCTGGGGCAATATATCTCAGCGAATACCGTTCTTGGCCATATTTTTGCAACAGATGTTGTTGAAGTCAAAATGCCTTTAACAGACAGCCAGTTACAAGAGCTGAACCTTCCTATTGGTTTTGTTGCCAATATAGACAATGCTCCCAAAGTGACATTTACTGCAAAGAATAGTAAAGAATCCAGTCAATGGGATGGAAAAATTGTAAGAACTCAAGCTGCTATAGATAATCAAACACGTTTGATTTATGCCATTGCAGAAATAACAAACCCATACAATACCAACGAAACAAGCTCAATGCCAATGGCAGTTGGTTTGTATGTCGATGCCAATATCCAAAGCAAAAAAAGCCAAGACACCTTGGTCTTTCCAAGAGTTGCATTACACAATAACGAAAAAGTTTATGTTATCAATGATGATGAAGAGTTAGAAATCAGAAAAGTTGAAGTTTTATCTACATCCGCTGACCTTGTTCATGTTTCCAATGGTGTAAAAGCCGGTGAAAAAGTGGTTGTTTCAACCACTCCAACGGTTATTGATGGTATGAAAGTTAAAGCTATCAGCCGTGATGAAGAATTACAAGCACAAGCTGTTTTATCTCATTCTGAAAAACAAGGTTAATAATCATGAATAATTTAATCGCATGGTGGGCAAAAAACTCAGTTGCAGCTAACTTGTTGATGGTTGGTTTGTTGATTGCGGGCTTTATTGGCTTCAATAATATGGAACGCGAGATGGACCCACAAGTTCGCTTTCCGGGTTTGCAAATTGGAGTTTCATGGCCGGGTGCTTCGCCACAGGAAGTTGAAGAACAAATTGTCGCAAGAATCGAAGAGTCGGTTCGTGATTTGGATGAAATTGAATGGGTTCGCTCTTCCTCAAATGAGGGTCGCGGTGAAGTTTATATTTTAGCGAATCAAAAAGCAGATTTCACACAGTTTATGAATGATGTGAAAATCAGGGTGGATTCCATTACTTCATTCCCAGGTGATATTGAACAACCGGTAGTTCAACAATGGGTTAATCGCAATGAATTCATCCGAGTTGCCGTTTCCGGTGATTTGAACGAGCAAGAATTGAAAGAACTTGCTGAACAACTTCGTCGCGAGGCTGCTAATTTACCGGCTATCAGTATCGTTCAATTATTCGGCATTCGTTCTGAAGAAGTTTCAATCGAAGTTGGTAAAGAGTCGTTAAGACGTTATAACCTGACCTTTGATGATGTTGCTAGTGCCATCAGAAAAAGTTCTATCAATCAATCAGCCGGAGCAATTCGGACAGAAGCCGGTAGTTTTCAGTTAAAAGTCAGAAATCAAGCCAATCATGAAAAAGATTTTTCGGACATTATCATTCGCCAAACCTCTGATGGGGGCACAATCAGAGTGGGTGATGTTGCAACAGTTATTGATGGTTTTGAGGATAATCCAATATTAGCAACACTTAACGGCGAACCTACTATTCTGCTTCAGGTAATGACAACTGAAACTATGGACATAGTAACGGCTTCGCAATCAATTAATCAATGGATTGCTGAAAGGCAAAGCACACTGCCGAAAGGTGCCAAGTTGACTTTGTGGACCGATCAGGCAGAAGACTTTAACGGTCGAATGACAACAATCGGTAGTTCTGCTTTCATGGGATTGATTCTGGTATTGATTGTTCTGATGTTGACACTCAGACCGAAAGTGGCGTTCTGGGTGGCTTTCGGTATCGCAACAGCTTATGCCGGTGCTTTTGTATTGCTACCGTCAGTTGGTGTTTCACTCAACATGTTATCGACTTTCGCATTCCTGCTCGTTCTTGGAATTGTGGTTGATGATGCTATTGTTGTCGGCGAAGGAATTCATAGCGAATCCGATCGAATGGGTGGAGGAATCAAAGCTGCCATTTCAGGAACTCAGATGGTTTCTAAACCGGTCATCTTCGGAGTCGTAACGACGATTATGGCATTCTTACCTTGGTTGTTTTTAAGCGGTTCAACCAGTGAATTCACCAAGCACATCACTTGGGTTGTGATTTTAGCTCTGGCTTTCTCACTGGTTGAATCATTGCTAATATTGCCATCCCATTTAGCGAATATGAAACCGCGTGAATCCAAATCATGGTTTACCAGATTTCAAAAATCCATAGCAAATTCCATTACATCTTTTGCACAAAATTATTATCGCAAAATCGGCAATTGGAGCCTCAAATACCGTTATGTAACAACCAGTTTGTTCATTGGAATTATTATTGTTGGATTCGGACTTTTTGGCAGTAGTTTGGTGAAGAAA
>JAGRJO010000262.1 GCA_020442725.1 Lysobacterales bacterium | reverse complement strand
AAATTCTCAGCGGCAATATGAATATCTCCTGTGCGTCCTGTCATCATCCAATGGCAGGAACCGGTGATGGATTGGCATTACCTGTAGGCGAAGGTGGAAACGGATTAGGAATTACCAGAGATACCGGATATATGGAAGATGCCGTTCATGAAAGAGTACCCAGAAATGCTCCGCATATTTTTAATTTGGGTGCGAAACACTTTGATGTGATGTTTCATGATGGACGAGTGATGGAGGATGCATCACAACCAAGTGGTTTTATTTCTCCGGCAGGAGATGATTTACCAATGGGTTTAGACAATGCATTAGCTGTTCAGGCGATGTTCCCGGTGACTTCAGCAACCGAAATGGCAGGACAAGAAGGAGAAAACCCTGTGGCGAGTGCAACAGCTGTTGGTAACCTTGCCGGTACGGGTGGAGTCTGGGAAATATTAGCCGGAAGAATAAAAGGAATCGATGAATATGTTGATATGTTCAAAGATGTTTATGCAGATGTGAACTCAAAAGAAGATATCACAATGGTGCATATTGCCAATGCAATAGGAGCTTTTGAAGGTGCTGTCTGGAGAGCTTTCAACTCACCATTTGATCAATATTTAAATGGCGACGAAGGAGCTATGAGTCCGAATCAGATTGAAGGAATGAATTTGTTTTTTGGAGAAGCGGGCTGTTCAAGCTGTCATGGCGGAAAGTTCCTTACCGACAATAGCTTCCAATCAATTGGAATGCCACAGATTGGCCCCGGGAAAGGCGACAACCTCCCTGGCTTTAACGATGGTTTGGATGATTTTGGACGCGAAAGAGAAACCGGAAGCTCAGAAGACAGGTATCGTTTCAGAGTTCCGACCGCAAGAAATGCTTTGCTAACAGGTCCTTGGGGGCATGCAGGAGCATATAATGATTTGCGTCAGGCCGTTGTTCATCACTTAAACCCGCAAGAGGCTTTGAACAATTACGATGAGACTCAAAACATTATGCCTTATCGCAGAGATTTAAGTTCTCTTGATTATGCAGTTATGAATGATGAATACTCTAGGAATGCGTTGCTATCCAATCTGGATATTGAAAACGTCAATCTGTCAGAACAACAAATTGACCGTATTATGGACTTTTTGGATGCAGCTACCGATCGTAACAGCATTGATTTAAGAAATAATTTTCCGATGACTGTTCCAAGCGGACTGCCGGTATTTGATTAGTTTTAAAATGAATTTGCTCTCTGACATCAATATCAGAGAGCAAATTGTCTGTTTTTTTTATTGTAATTGATTGAATCTTTCAAAATAACCACTATAAACTTACAATGAAAAAAATCTTTATTCTGATTCTTTTTGTTCTGTCTGCTTGCAATAATGAACAACAAGTCCAACAAAATCAATCCGGTCAAACAGAACCACAGTTTGTAATTCTGGCGTTAGGAGATTCTTTAACCGAAGGTTTGGGAGTGGATGAGAAAGATAACTACCCCTCAATTCTGCAATCCCGGCTCTCTGAAAAAAGTATTAAAGTGATCAATGCCGGACTCAGTGGTGAAACTACGAGTGGTTTAAAAAATCGTTTGAACTGGGTTTTACAGCAAAAACCGAATCTGACAATTTTAACTATCGGAGCCAACGATGCCATGCGCGGCATTCCGTTGGATATTGTTGAGCAAAACCTACATGAAATCATTCAGGAAATAAAAAACTCAGGCTCTGATGTTATTCTTGCAGGAATGCAGATTTATGAGAATCTGGGAAAAGATTATGTGTCAGGCTTCAAAGACATCTATCCCCGAGTTGCAAAAAAACAGAAAATCCCATTGATTCCTTTCTTTTTGGAGCACATTGCAGGAATTCCCAAATACAATCAATCCGATTTATTACATCCAAATGCCGAAGGTTACCAAATCATTGTTGAACAAAATATTCTGCCAATCGTCGAACAATACTTGAAAGATAAACTATGAAAGCCATACTGCAAGCCTCCAACATCAATAAACAATTTAAAATTGAAAATCAATCCATAGAAATTCTCAAGAATGTTTCCTTTCAAATCAATCAAGGCGAATTTGTGGCAATTATGGGTAAGTCCGGCTCCGGCAAATCAACTTTATTGAGCATCCTAGCCGGTCTGGATCAACCGGATAGTGGCAGTGTAAAACTGGACCAACTTGAACTCACCAATTTAACAGAAAACCAATTGGCACAAAGCAGGCAACAAGACATTGGCTTTGTGTTTCAATCCTTTTATCTCATTCCAACTCTGACAGTTGAGGAGAACATTGCTTTTCCTTTGCAAATCAACCGAAGTTTTGATGCGAAGCGAGTGGATGAATTGATTGAAAAAGTGGGTTTGCGCGACCGTAAAAAATCATTTCCACATCAGCTTTCCGGTGGTGAAAAACAAAGAACCGCCATTGCCAGAGCATTAATTAACCAACCAAAAATTTTGTTTGCTGATGAACCCACTGGCAATCTGGATGAAAAGAATGCCGAAAGTGTGCTGAACTTGTTGATCGAACTTCAAAAAGAATTTCAGACATCCTTGGTTGTTGTCACTCACGATGCCGGAATTGCCAATCGGGCAGATAGAGTGATTGAAATTCATGATGGAAAGATTCTGTGAACAAAATAATTTTTCGGGAATGGTTCGGTCATAAAATTTATCCGATACTTTTTGGTCTATGTATCATCGTCTCATTGGGAGCCTATCTCACGCTTGATACCTTGCAACAATCTGTTGATGATTATATTGAAGAAAATCAAAAGCAAATCGTCGGCGGTGATATTGTCATCACCGACAATCGTCCTTTGCCAAAAGAATTAACAGATAAA
>JAGRJO010000261.1 GCA_020442725.1 Lysobacterales bacterium | reverse complement strand
GAAAATCGGAACAAATAGTGGTTTTTATCGAAAATCGAAAAAATCAGAAGTTTTAATCAATCAAGCAAAGGTCTCTTATAATAATATTTGAAGCATGAGCCGAACCTGTAAATTTCCGACATCTGGAGCAGTGGCAGTATTGAAAAACCATTGCATCACCTGAATATTGATAACTAACCTCACCACATAAACAACTGCCTTTCACTTGTTTTTTATCCAAAGCACTCCTCTGACCTTATCTTGAGATTTCTATTATATCTTTGTAAAGTAAGTTTAAGGTTATTTTTTAACAAATCTTGTTATGGTTCGAATCCGTTTCTGAAAATCACATCATTCTCATAAGTTTCATCGGCACCAACATCAAAAGCTCCAAAAACATTCCCCGGTACATTGGGATCATCCCAACCTCGAATTTCATAGTCTATATCTTGTTGCAAAGTCCCTGTTTTTGAATTATCACAATAGTCAACAGCCGGTGAAAGAGCCGAGTCAATATGAAAATCCCTATTACCTGGATTCACAAATACAGGATCATCAACAATTGAACGGGTTGCAGTTGGAATTTAGAATTTACTTGATAGGTGTCAATTTATATTAGTGGAAATTGGATAAGAAAATTGAGTATTGCATATAAAAAAGGGCAGAATTGCCTGCCCTTTTTTGATTCATGACACCTACTCAATCAAAGCTCTTTCATTCCTTGAATGAGCTCACTGACAGCATCTTGTGCATCGCCAAATAGCATCTTGGTATTATCCTTGAAGAACAAGCCATTTTGAATCCCGGCAAAACCAGTTCCGCGACCACGTTTGATAACAATCACATTTTTTGAGTTATCCACTTCCAGAATTGGCATTCCGTAAATAGATGAGCCGGGATCATCACGCGCTGCCGGGTTAACAACGTCATTTGCCCCGATAACCAAGGCAACATCAGCCTGATTGAATTGAGGATTGATATCTTCCATATCTTCAATCATATCGTAAGGAACACCGGCTTCAGCAAGCAATACATTCATGTGTCCCGGCATACGACCTGCAACCGGATGAATAGCAAATTTAACATCTACACCGTTATTTGTCAGCATTTGTGTTAGTTCCCATAATTTATGTTGAGCCTGAGCAACTGCCAAACCATAGCCGGGAACGATAATAACGCGCTCGGAGTATGCCATCATAATTGCAGCATCAGCTCCTTCAACCTCTTTCATTTCGCCTTGTTCACCGCTGGAAGCTGACTCTCCACCACCCATTGAGCCAAACAATACATTGCCCAAAGAACGATTCATTGCTTTCGCCATGAGTTGGGTCAATAAAGTACCCGCAGCACCAACCAGCATACCGGCGATAATCATGGCTTCGTTCTGTAGCACATAACCTTCGAAAGACACAGCCAGTCCGGTGAATGCGTTATAAAGCGAAATCACAACCGGCATATCTGCACCGCCAATCGGCATGGTCATTAAAATGCCTAGAACCAAAGCGCCACCGAAAAATATCCAGATATTCATGGTTTCCATGTGCATGTAGGTATAAACACCGGCTGCTATTACAGCAATTGCGAATAACGCGTTGAAAATATTTTGTCCCGGAAATGTATAACGCTTATCAATGAGACCTTGTAGTTTTCCAAATGCAATCAAAGAACCACTCAATGAAATCCCACCAATAAACACACCAACCAATGCCAGAGTTGTCGCAACCGGAGACATGGAGTGTGCCGTATTCGCTGCTTTGAATAATTCCATTGCGCCAATAAATGCAGCTGAACCACCGCCCATACCGTTATATAGAGCCACCATTTGTGGCATATCGGTCATTGCTACTTTTTTACCGCTAATCCACGCAAGAACTGTGGCACTGGCTAGAGCTGAAATAATTAAAACCTGATTATGCATTCCATCAGTAAAGAACGTAGCCAATGTGGCAATTACCATTCCCACACCGGCCCAAACAATACCACCACGAGCGGTCGCCGGAGCACTCATACGTCTTAAACCAACAATGAATAACACCGCTGCGACAAAGTAACTGACTTTAATCAACAGAGACATACTGAAAAAACCACCCATTATTTCTCTCCCTCTGCTTTTTTATCTTTTTTCTTACTCTTGAACATTTCCAGCATTCGTTCCGTCACAACGTAACCTCCGGCAGCATTACCGGCTCCTAAAAACACAGCAATAAAACCAAATACCTTTTCAAGCTGTGTATCTGCATGTCCCAATGCCACCATAGCTCCAACCAGCACAATACCGTGAATAAAATTCGAGCCGGACATCAAAGGCGTATGCAATACAACCGGCACTTTGGAAATAATTTCATTCCCGACAAATGCCGCTAACATAAAAACATAAAGTGCTACAAATCCGTCAATCATATTATTTCCCCACTACCATTGGATGAACGGTCTGCCCATCTTTTGTTACGTTACTTCCTGCCAAAATATCATCTTCCCAATTGATTTCAAATCCACCATCTTTGTTCATCAAAGACAGTAAATTCCACACATTTCGTGAATACATTTCACTCGCATGAATGCTTAATGTCCCAGCCAAATTAACCGGACCGACATAAGTCACACCGTTTTTCACCACGGTTTTGCCTTTTTCGGTTAATGCGACATTTCCGCCACCCTCTGCTCCTAAATCCACAACAACTGTACCCGGTCTCAGATTTTTTGTCATTTCCTCAGTAATCAAACGAGGAGCCGGACGGCCGGGAACCGCCGCCGTTGTAATCAAAATATCAACCTTTTTCAAGTAATCACTGAGTGCATTTTGCTGTTGTTGTTTTTCTTCATCGAGCTGGGGGCAACCCTCGACCTGAGCATGCTG
>JAGRJO010000260.1 GCA_020442725.1 Lysobacterales bacterium | reverse complement strand
TCAACCTTATAAGAATTTGAGCCACCCCTGGGTGTTGCTCCACTTCCTATTTTAGTGGTCAATTCACCTAATGTTGTTTCCTTCCACTCACTCATCAATTTTCACTTTTTGAAGGTTGGCGGCAATGCGTTCGTTGAGTTCGGCCTCTTCTTTGAGTTGGGCTTCAAACTCGGCTTTCAGGCTGGTAAAGCGTTCGGCAAAGTCAAAGTCATCTTCTTCCTCTGCCAAACCGACATAGCGGCCAGGGGTCAGTACATAGTCCAGTTCGGCTACTCGTTCTTTTGTGGCAGATGCACAAAAGCCTTTTATGTCTTCATAACCACCCCGCCCTTCGGGCACCCCTCCATCGGAGGGGAATTTGTTGCGCCAGTTGTGGTAGGTGTTCGCAATGGTTTGGATGTCTTCTTCAGAAAGCACTTTGGTTCTACGGTTTATCAAGTGTCCTAAGTTGCGGGCATCAATAAAGAGAATTTCGCCTGTTCGGTTTCGTTGACCACCCCGCCCTTCGGGCACCCCTCCAGTGGAGGGGACTTTTCCCGTTTTGTCGCGGCTCATAAACCACAGCGAAGCAGGAATTTGGGTATTCAAAAACAACTTGGCAGGCAGGTTAACAATGCAGTCAATCAAATCGGCTTCTACCAATTCTTTTCTAATGTCGCCTTCACCGCCACTTTTGGAAGTCAAAGCTCCTTTTGCCAAAACGAATCCTGCTTGTCCGCTTGGTGCTAAGTGGTACATGAAATGTTGAATCCAAGCATAATTGGCATTTCCCGTGGGTGGTGTGCCGTATTTCCAACGGCCATCGGTACGCAGCAAATCACCGCTCCAATCGCTCACGTTAAAGGGTGGGTTGGCAATGATGTAATCGGCTTTCAGGTCTTTGTGGGCATCATTCAAAAATGAGCCTTCGTTGTTCCATTTCACTTGCGAACTGTCAATGCCTCTAATGGCCAAATTCATTTTTGCCAGTCGCCAGGTGGTTTGGTTGCTTTCCTGTCCGTAAATGGAAATATCATTGATGCGTCCTTGGTGGCTGGTTACAAATTCCTCAGATTGCACGAACATTCCACCAGAGCCACAGCAAGGGTCAAAAACCCGCCCTTTGTAGGGCTCGAGCATTTCTACCAAAAGTTCAACAACGCTTCTTGGCGTGTAGAACTGTCCGCCCTTTTTACCTTCTGCCAAGGCAAATTCACCCAAGAAATATTCAAATACATGACCCAAAATATCTGCGCTTCTGGCTTTGGCATCACCTAAGGCGATGTTTCCAATCATGTCTATGAGTTCTCCCAAACTGGTTGGGTCAAGGTTTTGCCGGGCATAGACTTTGGGTAAAACACCTTTCAGCGAAACGTTTTCTGCTTCAATGAAGTCCATGGCTTCATCTACCGACTTTCCAATGGTGGGTTGCTTGGCTTGTGAGAGCAAGTAAGACCAACGGGCTTTCTCTGGTACGAAGAAGACGTTCTCGGCTTTGTATTCGTCTTTGTCCTCTGGGTCGGCTCCTGCATATTCACCTTCGCCAGCTTTTAGTTTGTCGTAGAGTTCTTCAAACGCATCTGAAATGTATTTCAGGAAGATTAGTCCAAGAACTACGTGTTTGTATTCCGCAGCATCAATGTTTTTTCTCAGTTTGTCAGCCGATTTCCAGAGTTGTTTTTCTAGTGGTTCCTGCATTAGTGTTTTCTTTCTTGAGTGTGTTTTTCAAAATCTTAACAATGTTACAATAGTTTTAAATTTCTTTCTAGCAATTGTCAAGTTGTATATAGACTAACTGAATGATATTTTTTGCAATAAAAAAGCCTCTGTAAGTCAGAGGCTTTTTTTAATAAAGATTTAGTTATCGTAATTACAACAACTCAACAGCTTTGATACAGAAACTCAGAATTGACGGTACAAACAATAATAAAGCCAGTTGTAATAAAGCATTAAAGCTCAGAATGGATTTGACGTCATAACCGGCTGTGATTTCTTGATCGCTTTCGGATTCATCAAAATACATGGTTTTAATCACGCGCAAATAATAGAACGAACCGATAACTGCAAAAACGACTGCAATCCCTGCTAACACATAGAAACCTTGATCAACAACTGCTTTAATTACATACAGTTTTGAGAAGAAACCAATTAACGGAGGGAAGCCTGCCATTGAAGCAATAATAAGCAACATCATGAATGCGAACCAACCATTGCGTTGATTTAAGCCTTTGAAGTCAGAAATCTTTTCAGCTTCAAAACCTTTGCAGGATAACACAATAATCATTCCAAAACCGGCAACACTCATTATTGCGTAAGTGATAATGTAAAACATAGATGCCGAATATCCTTCGTTTCCACCAAGAAAGCCAAGTAGCATAAATCCAATGTGTGAAATTGTGGAATATGCGAAAAGACGTTTGATATTGTCTTGTTGAAGTGCAAACAAATTACCGATAATAATTGAAAGCATTGCCAATACAGCGACGATGTGCTGCCAGTTGACAAACAAACCGTCCAAACTTTGTCCTAAAATTCTCACCGCAAATGCAAACGCCGCGATTTTCGGAGCTGATGCAATGAATAAAGTTGTTGCTGTTGGAGCACCTTGATAAACATCCGGTACCCACATGTGAAATGGAGCTGCACCTAATTTAAAAGCAACCCCAACCATGATAAACACCAAACCTAAAACAAGTAGCATTGAGCTTTGAGTGTTGGCAATTTGAGTTGAAATAGCATCGAGTTGCAATGAACCAGTCGCACCATAAACCATTGACATCCCGTACAATAACATACCTGATGCAATCGCTCCGAGAACAAAGTATTTGATTGCTGATTCATTGGAGGTCATGTTTTCTCTGTCATAGGCAAC
>JAGRJO010000025.1 GCA_020442725.1 Lysobacterales bacterium | reverse complement strand
AATTGTTCCTGAAATGACCGAGGAAGCCGTTGCAACAAACATAACCTGAAAGAAAAAGTCACTCATACCGGAATGTTTATCATCACTAAGATGGCTCATTAAGTAACCATAACCCATAAATGAAGAGCCATCTGCATACATGATGTCATAACCCACAATGTAAAACATAATGCAACTGATTGAAAATAAAGAGATATTTTTTAGAAGTATGGTTGAATTGTTTTTTGTGCGAGTGAGCCCGGCTTCAAGCATGGAAAAGCCGGCTGCCATCCACATCACAAGAATTCCTGAAAAAATAAACAAGAATGTGTTCAAAATGTAACTCGTTTCTTCTGTCATTTTCTTTTCCTGATATTGATTGGAGAGAATTTTGGAGTGTCAGAGGATTAACACTTCGGGATTTAATAATAGTATTGTGGTGAAATTGACAAGAGAAATATTGAAATATTAGTAACTGCTAATAAAAAGCCGGAATTATTGCTGATTCCGGCTTATAAATGTGACTATTTTTAAAATCTAGTGATGATGTCCACCTTCACCATGAACATGTCCGTGCTCAATTTCAGTATCTGTGGCTTCACGAATGTTTGTCACTTCGACTGCAAAATTGAGTTGAACTCCGGCAAGCGGATGATTGTTATCAACAAATATATGGTCATCAGCAACTTCTGCCACTTTCACAATGGTCATTTGACCATCGGCTGTTTGTCCTTGAAATTGCATACCAACTTCAATTTCAACATCAGCAGGGAATTGAGTTCTTGGAACTTTATGAACCAAATCCTTGTTATATTCTCCGTAGGCTTCTGCCGGTGGAATGCTGACATCAAATTTATCGCCAACCGCTTTGCTCATCAAAGCATTTTCAAGACCCGGAATAATATTCTGAGCACCAATCAAAAAGCTGAATTTACCGTCTTCTGATTTATCAATGACATTATTTTCACTATCTGTTAATACATACTTAATGCTTACGACATTTTTATCTTCTATTTTCATATTTTACTTACTTTTGTTTAAATCTTTTATAACTGCTGCAAGGAAGCGAGCGGCCTCGCCACCGGTGACAGCACGGTGATCAAATGTCAAAGACAAAGGAATCATACGGTGAACTTCAAAACCACCCAACACAGGAACCACTTCCTGCAATAATTTACCGGCTGCAATAATAGCAACACATGGTGGCGTGATTACCGGTGTCGCATAGCGACCGGCAAAAACACCGAAGTTCGATAACATGATTGTGAAATCTTTCATATCCTGTGGAGGAATACTGCGAGATTTGACTTGTTCTTTGATGGTATTCATACCCTGACGAACCTGTGCGGCATCTCTTTTCTCACAGTTGCGCATGGTTGGCACAAAAAGACCATCAGGGGTGTCAACGGCAATTCCAATATCCACGTGAGAAATCAGTCTTCTTGCCAGTTTTTCACCGTCAAACCATGAATTCAAAGCCGGTTCAGCCTCAACACCGGCAACGATTGCACGAATAAGCCTTGCAGTAATGTCTTCACCCGGTAACCATTTGTAAATGTCGGCATCATCCATTATGGTTGTCGGTACAATTTGAGCATGAGAGTCAGCCATGATTCTTGCCATTGTGCGACGAGTGCCTTTAACCTGTTCCCATTCGCCGGTCACTTCAACTTTTTGAATCGGAGCCGGTGGCTGAGGTCTTGCAGGAGCAGGAGTAACTGTTTTGGGTTCACTCATTTTTGGCACACTAACCGGAGCTGGTGTCGGTTTAGCAGCAGTTGAACCTTGTTCATGTGCTAAACGAATGTCACTTGGACGAATCACTCCGCCGGCACCTGTGGCAACAACATCATTCAAATCGACTTTCAGTTTTTTTGCAAGTGCTTTAACAGCCGGAGCAATTTTTACATTTCCAACTGTAGAAATGTCGCTGACAACTTCATCGGAAGATTCCATCTCACCGACAACGGTACCGCTGTCATTGCCTGAACTCACTTCCGCTTTAGACTTAGGAAATGTATCATCGGAATCCAACTCATCAATCAATTCGTTGATTTCTTCTTTCAGTTTTGAGGCTTCTTCTTTGACGCTTGCAGTTGCAGCTTGAGTCACAACGGATTCAGAATCAGAACTTTCACCATCAAACTCAACCAAAGGCGCTCCTGTGTCAATCACATCACCCGGATTTCCGTGTAATTTGGTAATTCTGCCAGAAAAAGGGCAGGGAACATCAACAACCGCTTTGGCAGTTTCCATTGAAACCATCGGTTGATCTTCTTTTACAACATCGCCTTCTTTAACGTGCCATTCGACAATTTCAGCATCCGGCAAACCTTCACCCAAGTCCGGTAAATTAAAAATTTTCATGATACCTCCATCACTTCATTAACAGCTTTCAGTATTCTTTCGACTGAAGGCATATATTTTTTCTCCATTTTGAAAAGTGGCATGATTACATCGTAACCTGCAACCCTTTTAACAGGAGCCATCAAAGAGTATAAACCATTTTCCGCTAAACTGGCGGCAATTTCTGAACCAACGCTACAATGTCTTGCAGCTTCCTGAATAATTACGCAACGTCCAGTCTTTTTAACGGATTCATGAATGGTTTCCATATCAATCGGGCTGACAGTTGCAACATCAATCACCTCAGCGGAAATACCTTGTTGTTCCAAAATGGATGCGGCCTCCATCGTTTCTTTAACCATTGAACCCCAAGTCACCAATGTGATGTCAGTTCCTTCTTTCAACTCGAAACACATATCCAATGGTAATTCCTCACCATCATCAATCACTTCTTCCTTATTCAAACGATAAATACGTTTTGGCTCAAGGAAAATAACCGGATCAGGATCTCTGATAGCAGCCAATAGCAGACCATAAGCTCTTGAAGGAGATGATGGAATAACCACACGAATCCCCGGAATATGTGCAAATATTGCTTCCACGCTTTCAGAGTGGTGTTCCGGTGCATGAATTCCGCCACCAAATGGAGCACGAATCACTAAGGGACAAGTTAAACGACCACGGGTTCTGTTACGGAAACGGGCTGCATGACAGACAATTTGCTCGACCATCGGGAAAATAAATCCCATAAATTGAGCTTCGGCGACCGGCTTCATGCCTTGTGTCGCCATTCCGACTGTTAAACCGGCAATCATAGCTTCAGCTAAAGGAGTATCAATCACTCTATCTTCACCAAATCTTTCAGCCAAACCGGATGTTGCTCTGAAAACACCTCCGTTGATTCCAACGTCTTCACCAAGAACTACAACGCTTTTATCATGCTCAAGTTCATGAGCCAAAGCCATTGTGACTGCTTCTACTAATGTAATTTTAGCCATTGTTTTCTAACTCCTGTGCGTATTTTCTTTGTTCTTGCAAATCCTGTGGCAATTCTGCATACATGTAATCAAAAATGTCTGTAATTTCAGGTTTAGGAGCATTGAGATATTCTTGAACAGCTTCCTCAACTTTAGCTTTACACTCTTCAATCAGGTTGTTTTCCTGTTGCACACTCCATTGGTTTTGATTCATCAAGTATTGTCTGAGTCTTAAAATAGGCTCAAATTTACGAGCGTTTTCCACTTCTTCTTTCGGTCTGTAACGACTTGCATCATCTGCTGTTGTGTGATCGCTCAAACGATAAGTAATTGCTTCGATAACAGTTGCTCCACCTCCGTTTCTGGCTCTTTCCAATGCTTTGCTCATTACTTCATGAACGGCAAATAAATCATTACCATCAACCTGAATACTCGGCAATCCGCCGGCGATTCCTTTTTGTGCCAAAGTCTGACCGCTACTTTGTTTCTTTCTGGGAACTGAAATCGCCCAGCCATTATTCACAATCACCAAAACCATCGGTAATTTAAATGCACTGGCTGCATTGATAGATTCCAGAAAATCACCTTTGGAACTTCCACCATCACCAATTACAGTCACAGCACAGCGTGGCTCTTTGCGCAGTTTGAATGCTAAAGCAGCTCCTGCTGCGTGCATGTTTTGAGTAGCAATTGGCACACACCAGGGAAAATCATGAGCCGGACCGGAAAAATTACTTCCACGCTCGTCACCACCCCAATAAAGCAAAACTTCTGACATTTTGACACCCCGATAAAATTGTGCGCCGTACTCACGATACATAGGTGCAAATACATCTTCGTATTTCATCGCAGCACCGATTGCCACATGAATCGCCTCATGCCCCAAGCTAGATGCATAAGTTCCCAGTTTTCCGGTTCTTTGTAGTGAAATGGCTTTGGCATCGAAAATTCTTGTCATTACCATTAGTTTATAAAGTGATTTGATTTTGTCGAAATCAGTAGCGAGGTCGGTTTTATTTATTCCGACCAGCTCACCGCTCGGCGACAAATGCTGGACATAATCCACACTAAAAGATGCAACTTTTGTCACGGTTATTTTCTCCGGTTGATGATTGATAGAGAAGAAATTATCAATCCAGTGTTAATGTATATTTTTGGTGCAACATTATAATCTAAAAACCACCGAAAAGCAGGTAAAAGTTGCTGTCATTAATGAAAGTGTTTTAAAAATTGATGAATAGGAAATATTAAACTTTTACAATCTCGATCAAGCCAAATAACTCCACGTCATCTCGACTAAGAGAAGCGCATGGAGAAATCTCATAAAGGATTTCTCGATTCACTTCGTTCACTCAAAATGACGTTTTTTAGTTCACTAACTCGAAATATTAAACTTTTTCAGAAATGACGAGTTTTTTGAATTTATCAATTTCATTCAGCATGACAACGTCACGCTATGCTAATAACTTTAAATCTGATCTGAGGTGATTCGGGGTTTGTATTCCAGGTTAAGGAGTTTTCTGATGTTGTAAATCGGTACGCCTTGAGTGTAACGCAGGTGAAAGTATTTATTAAACTCATCTTCGGATTCGATGATAGAGCATTTATATTCTTCGGCAAATTTCTCTCTTTTTGTGCTTGTCCATAAAGTGGCATCAATTTTGGCATGAGGATCTTTAAATGTTTGATCTTCAATTAAATTTTCATCAATTTCAAAGACATGGTTGTCAAGTGGTGTTCGTAAAATATAATGTCCTAAATCCGATAAAAGAATTTGTAACTGGCAATAAGGTTTAAAGCCATAGTACACATTTTCATGCTCGTTAGGGGCTTTTTTTAAGAATACCAAAAAGCGTTGTCCTTCATTTTCTCTGTCCGGATAATAGCAAACATTATCATCGAATCCTTGTGCTAATACGGCAATCTTTTCGCCTTTGGTGGTTCCTTTATAACCCACATGAATGTCCAAAAAACCATATCCTTTGACATTGATTTTTCTTTGTTGCTCATATTCGATATTGGCCACCTGCGCAATTGCGACTATATCTGCCCATTTCGTTGCTTCGGCGAAAGATTTGAGTTCCGGTGCTTGAATTTCTTCTTTTTCCTTACGGAATAAATCGTCTCTTGTTGGTAAGAATTTGGTTTGAGCCAATATTGTCAATGGAAATAAAATGGAAACAAGTAAAAGTCGAATCATGGTTTATTTTAAAATTGTTGCTATTTTTTCACCAAATTGGACTGTTTGACCGGCTTTTAGTTCCTTTTCAAAAGAGATGGAATTTTTTGGAAACAACATAATAACTGTTGAGCCCATGTTGAAGCGTCCCAGTTCATCCCCTTTTTGCAATTTTGTGTTTTCGTTGAGTGGCACTTCCTGAACTTTTTTGGCATAAGGTGGTGTGACAACTCCGTTAAAAACGGTTTCCATGCTTGATACAAAGATTGCTCCAACCAAAACAAAGGCGATCTCACCAATTTCAGTTTGTAAATAGCAGACCAACCTTTCATTGCGGGCAAAAAGTCTGGGGATGCTTTCCGCTGTCCAGTTAGCAACACTAAAAAGTCTGCCTGGAACATGAACAGTTTTTTTAACATCACAATCTATCGGAGCATGCATTCGGTGATAGTCTTTCGGGGAAAGATAGATGGTTGCAAATTCTCCATCTGTAAATAGTTTGGCTTTCTCGTCACCACAAGCCAGCAATTCTTTGACGGTGTAATCAAAGCCTTTGGCTTGAAAAATTCTTCCGTCTGTAATTTTGCCACATTGGCTGATTGCTCCATCAACCGGTGAAATCAAGCTGTCATTGGCTTTATCAACCGTACGAGCTTCGGGTTTTAATTGACGGGTAAAGAATGCATTAAAATGTTTATAGTCATCAATATTTTCTGAAATGGCTTCCGATAAATTCACGTTATAGGCTTTGATAATCTTTTTGATAACGAAATTTTTGAATTTACGGTTTTCAATTCGCATGATTTTATGCACGATTTTTGACAAAAACCGATGCGGTAATATATATTGGAAAAAGGTGTAAATTGCAGTTTTCATGATTCAGCAGACAATAATTTATCCAAATCAGTTGCAATGGCATTAGCTTCATGCGGTGAGCTGAAAATTCCGTGCAATTTCTTTTGCGGATTAATTAGAAATATCGCAGCGGTATGATCGACAATATAATTGAGGTCGCCTTTTTCATGATCAGCAATGTAATAAGCCACCCCAATTTGCGTAGCAATCTTATGAATATTATCTTCGTCTGAAGTTGCTGCATTAAAATCTTCGTTGAAGAATGTGATGTAGTTCTTTAAAAGTTCAGGATTGTCCCTTTCAGGGTCAACCGATACGAATAAAACCTTTGGTTTTTTCTCTGATTTCAGCAACTTAAATGTTTTTTGCAATTCTGTCAATGTGGTTGGGCAAACATCCGGACAATGGGTATAGCCAAAGAATATCAGCGTCCATTCATCTGCAAAACTGTTTTCGGTTATCTTTTCATTGTTTTGATTTGTTAACTCAAAACCTGAAATCGCTTTTGGCGAGGGATATAACTTCAAAGTAGTGTATTTAATTTCGTCTTCGTCATCGAAATAATATATAGAAGCAAACAAACCGGCAATTGCTGCTATTAATGCAAACACTGGTAGAATTAATTTGTTACTATTTTGAGAATCGCTCATAAAATATTTGACTAATGTAAAAACAATAGGCATTGTACGTTTTTTTTGCAAAACTTACAGACCTGGTGACAAAAGAACAGCTATTTATTCATCTTGTAGAAGAACTTTCATCCACCGACTTGTTCTTTGGACATTCGGCGATTGATGCGGAAGATGAAGCGATGATGATTTTGATGCATTTGTTTAATGAATCTACAAGCGAGGTGTTAAATAGCGGGAGTTCTGACGTTTCTGAGACTATTGTCAATCAAGCCGAACAAATTTGTTATCAGCGAATTTCTCAAAGAAAGCCATTGGCCTATATCATAAAAAAGGCTTGGTTTTGTGGGATGGAATTCAAAGTTGATGAAAGGGCTTTGGTTCCTCGCTCACCCATTGCCGAGCTCATTCAAAATCAATTTAAACCTTGGTTTAGCAAAGAAAATCAGTCATGTACAGCATTGGATTTGTGCACCGGAAGTGGTTGTATTGGCATCAGCATGTCCATTTTTATGGAAAACATGAAAGTTGATATTTCTGATATTAGCATGGAAGCTCTTCAATTAGCTGATGAAAATATTAAGAAATACAATTTGGAAAACCAAGTCAAAGCGATTCATTCTGATTTGTTTGAAAATATCACCGGCAAATATGATTTGATTGTGACGAATCCGCCCTATGTCAGTAATGATGAATTTGCAGAACTTCCGCAAGAATATTTTGCCGAGCCCAAACTGGGATTGGTGAGTGAAAATAGCGGATTGGATATTCCTGTGAGAATTCTGTTACGGGCGGCGGACTATCTGACCGAAGATGGTTTGTTATTCCTTGAAGTTGGTTATAGTGACGAGCTTTTGAATGATACTTTTCCTGAAATTGATTTCGAATGGATTGAGTTTTTGAACGGAGGTGAGGGTGTTTGTGTATTTAGCCGAGAAAAATTGTTAGAATACCAGCCTGTGTTTTCAAAATTTATCCAACAGCAAAATGTCTTATAATTCATTCGGAAAATTACTAACCGTTACCACATTTGGCGAGAGTCACGGGCCAATGATTGGTTGCGTGATCGATGGATTTCCACCCAATATGGAAATTTCCGAAGAGGAAATTAAGCTAGAATTGATTCGCCGGGCAACAGGTCGTTCCAGACACACTTCACAGCGTAAGGAAAAAGACGATGTGAAAATTGTCTCTGGAGTTTTTGAGGGTAAAACAACCGGAATGCCGATTGCTTTGTTGATTGAAAATACCGATGCGCGCTCAAAAGATTACAGCGATATCAAAGACTTATTCCGTCCCGGCCATGCGGATTACACCTATCATCACAAATACGGAATTCGTGATTATCGAGGTGGTGGACGTTCTTCGGCTCGGGAAACAACTATGCGAGTCGCAGCCGGAGCATTGGCAAAAAAGTGGCTGAAATTGAAATTTAATATTGAAATTACCGGTTGGCTTTCGCAGATAGGTGACATTGAAGTCAATATGGAGAATTTATCAGAAACAAATAACAACCCTTTCTTTTGCCCGAATCAATCTCAAATTCAACAATTAGAAGGCTACATGGATGAATTGCGTAAATCTGGTGATTCTGTTGGTGCAAAAATTTCGGTTCAGGCAACGAATGTTCCTGTTGGCTTGGGAGAACCTGTTTATGGAAAACTCGATGCAGAAATCGCCTTGGCAATGATGAGCGTCAATGCCACTAAAGGTGTTGAAATTGGAGCCGGTTTTAATTCGGTGAGTCAAAAAGGCTCGGTTCATCGAGATGAAATTGTTGAAAGTGAGTTTCAATCCAATCATGCCGGAGGAATCTTAGGTGGAATCAGCAGTGGTCAGGATGTATTGGCTCATGTGGCGTTTAAACCCACTTCCAGTTTAAGAATTCCTGCACAGACTATTGATATCAATGGTAATTCAGCAACTGTTGTCACCAAGGGCAGACATGATCCTTGTGTGGGAATTCGTGCTGTTCCGATTGTTGAGGCAATGCTTGCTTTGGTGATTATGGATCATATTTTAAGGCACAATGCAATTTGTGGAAAATATTAATTAGCTTATGAAAAAATATAATGTAGCTGTTGTGGGAGCGACCGGTGCTGTTGGTAGTGTGATGCTTTCAATACTTCATGAAAGAAAATTTCCTGTAGAGAATGTTTATGCTTTGGCGAGTGCTAACAGTGTTAATAAATCAGTACTTTTCGGTAATAAAAAATTGAAAGTTCAGGATTTGTCCGAGTTTGACTTTTCAAAAGCAGATATTGCACTATTTTCAGCCGGAGCATCTGTTTCGTCAGTTTATGCACCTAAAGCCGGAAACTCTGGTTGTGTTGTGATTGATAACACTTCGTTTTTTCGTAGAGAAGAAGATATTCCATTAGTCGTTCCTGAAGTTAACCCTGAACAATTAAAAAACTTTAAGCCCAGAAATATCATTGCTAACCCAAATTGCTCAACGATTCAGATGCTGGTTGCTTTAGCTCCGATTCACCGTGAGGCGACAATTTCAAGAATTAATGTTGCGACTTATCAATCAGTTTCAGGAGCCGGGCAACAAGGAATTGATGAACTTTCAAAGCAAACAACTTCGTTATTTAATTTTCAGGAATTAAAGCCAAAAGTTTTTAGTAAAGACATTGCCTTTAATGTGATTCCACAAATTGATCAGTTTCAGGACAATGGTTACACTAAAGAAGAAATGAAAATGATATGGGAAACTCAGAAAATTCTTGATAAAAACATTCTGGTTAACCCAACTTGTGTTCGTGTTCCGGTTTTTTACGGACATTCTGAAGCCGTTCATATCGAAACCGTTAAACCCATCACAGTTGAGAAAGTCAAACAACTTTTAAAATCAGCACCGGGAGTTGAATTGTTGGATAATCCTGAAAAGATGGAATTTCCAACACCCAAAGTGAATTGTGCAGGTAACGACCCTGTGTATGTGGGTAGAATCCGAAAAGATATATCCATAGAGAACGGTATCAACCTTTGGATTGTGTCCGATAATATTCGCAAAGGGGCTGCATTAAATAGCGTGCAAATAGCTGAAGAAATGATAAAAATGCAGCTTATTTAGTAACTTAGACTATTTTTTTAATATAAATTATTGGATTGTTCATAAGATTTGGTTAATATTGTTGTCATATTTGAATTGAATAACTTCATTGGGATGTTTGGAGACATAAATGAATAAGACTTTTAGAAAATTAATTCTTCCTGCAAGTATATTGGCTTCGTTGCAAGTTAATGCACTGGGGTTAGGGAATTTGCAGGTTAACTCAGCTTTAGATGAGGTCTTGGATGGAAAAATTCCTCTGGTTGCCGACAGTACTGAAGATTTAAGCGGTATAAAAGTTGGTTTAGCGACATCTGAAGATTATGAAAGAGTTGATTTAGACAAATCTTATGTTCCTGCAAATATCAAAATTGAAGTTTTAGAAGAAGATGGTAATAAATTTATCAGCTTGTCATCTGAAGGACCGGTTAGTGAGCCGATTATTTCATTGTTGTTATCTGTTGACTGGGCGAATGGGCATTTGTTGAGAGAGTACACTGTTTTATTGGATCCACCATTATTCAATAATACTCAGATTGAACAAAATTATTCTCAACCGGTTCAAACAAATACCTATCAACAAAATCAAAGTTTTGACGAAGGTGAATCCCCAACTTCTACTAGCTCAACTCAAACAACGATTTCTCCAACACCTCAAACATCAAGTTCAAACTCAGAAAGTTCTTACAACTCATCAAGTATGGGAAGTAAAAAAGTCACCGTTGAAGCCGGTGACACTTTATGGAGAATAGCGAATCAACACAATAGCGGATATGGTTCGCCTCAACAAATGATGGTTGCGATTTTTAACAACAATCCAGCTGCATTTAATAACAATGATATGAATCAATTGCGTAAAGGAGCTGTTCTTGATATTCCGGATGCTGATGAAGTCACAATGATTTCAAAATCAGAAGCCTTGTCTCAAGTCAAATCACAAACGGCTAGTTTTTCGCGTTTACAAACAGAAAATGATTATCAAACCGGCGATTCAGGTTCAGACAAAGATTACGGCATTGAGTTAGTTCCTCCGAGACAATCAGAGTCGGGAAATTCCGGAAATACATCAGGTAACAATGCTCTCCAAAAGCAATATGAAAAATCATTGTCTGATTTGGCTCTGGCAAGAGAAGAGTTAGCAAGCGCCACTCAAGAAAATCTTGAATTGTCAGACAGAGTAAAGGAGCTGGAAAAAATTGTAAAAGATCAGGAGCTGGCATTATCTCTGAAGGACGACGATTTAGCATTGTTGCAAAAGCAAGTTGAAGATGCTAATAACTCATCTGATGATGTTTGGGGAGATTCTCAAGCAGATAACACATTGACAGATGCAGAGAATTCTGAAATTGATGCTGAAATTGAACAAAGTGAAGATGATGCAACAACAGATGCAGAGGGTTACACCTTAACAGATGAAACAACAAGTGACGAATTATCTGATAACTCTACTAGCGAGAGCGACACAGAAAACACTGATATAGCTAGTAATGACACTAATGATGACTCGTTACAGATTTCAGATGTTGATGATGAAAGTGTCGATACTCAACCATCGACTAATAATGCTCAAAACGTACAGTCGCAACCAGTTAGACAAGAAAAATCATTTCTTGATAAAATCATGGATTATAAATACGAAGGTTTGATTGGTCTGGGTGCAATTTTATTAGCTATTTTTGGTTTCTTGTTCTTTAAAGGAAGAAACAAAGATGATGAAGACTCAGGTGATTTCCTCGATACTATTGGAAGAAAAGAAGTTGAAGAGGACTTATCAGCTGAAGAAGCTCAAATATTGAATGATGAATTTGATGATTTTGACAACTTTGACTCGGTAGATGAAGAAAAAGCGGATGAATTTTCTGAACTTGAAAATGATTCTGAAGTTTCAGGTATGGATGATGAAAGCGAAGAGGCAACAGATTTAGATTTATCCGGTTTGGATGATTTGGACTTGGATGCCGATGAGAAAGAGTCTGATGACGTTGATATGTCAGAAGATGATTTGGATTTCGATAGTTTCGATGTTCATGAGGATAGCGATGAATCGGATGAAATAGAAAACGAAGAAGATGAAACGTCAGAAGAATTTGATTTTGAAAGCGAATCTGAAGACTTGGAATCTGATGTACAAGAAGAACTTAATTTTGACGATTTCAGTTTAGATGATGATTCTGATGACTCTGATGACTTGAACAGTGAATCTGAGACTGATTCCGAAGATGATTTGTCATTGGACTTTGATTTGGATAGTCTGGATTTTGATAATGAAGAAAGTACCGAAACAACAGATGCTGTTGATGATGATACTGAAGAAACATCAGAAGAAGAAATAGTCAGTGAAAACTACGACTTAGAGTTCAACCTTGATTCGGATGAAGAAACTTTAGAAGAGGTTGCAGAGAGCCAAGAAGAGCTGGAAGATTTGACTTTTGATACTGGTGAGAGAACAATCGTTGAAGAAGAATCTGATGATGAATTTGGTGATTTGGATTTAGGTGACTTTGAATTTGATTTAGGTGAAACAGATGAATCTTCAAGCGAAAATTTAGAAGACAATCTATCCGATGTTAAACTTGATTTGTTAGACGAAGAAGACATTGAAAGTTCAGAAAACGAAGAGTTGACTTTAGACACAGAAGATTCAGAAGCATCTGAAGATACAAATAATGAAGATGGCGAGTTTGATTTAGGACTTGATTTCGATGGTATCGGTGGCGATGATGCTATTGATACCAAGCTGGATTTAGCAAAAGCTTATTTCGAAATGGGAGATATCGAAGGAGCGAAACAAATGCTTGTTGAAATTCTTGATGAAGGCAATGAAGAACAAGTTGCTAAGGCTCAAGAACTCAGTAAAAAGCTGGATTCATAGCAATCAATTGAAAAATACTTCAAGGCTACTAAGCAATTCGTTTGGTAGCCTTTGTTTTTAGATAAATAGTAAATTATGCGTTACGCTTGTGGTATTGAATATGATGGACACGGTTTCCTTGGCTTTCAAAGTCAGGTGCAACAACCAACAGTTCAGGATTGCTTAGAAAAAGCCATATCACAAGTAGCCAATCATAATATTCGTATCCATTGTGCCGGTCGAACGGATACGGGTGTCAGTGCAACAGCGCAGGTGATTCATTTTGATACCGATTCAGAAAGATCCGAATATCAATGGATTATGGGAGTCAATGCCAACTTGCCGGATGGTATTTCAATTCTATGGCTTAAAGAAGTCGAAGATGATTTTCATGCACGATTTTCTGCGATTCAAAGAAGTTATCGCTACGTGATTTTAAATCGTTGGATTAGACCCGCATTAAACAGACATTCGGTAACATGGGAAAAATTGCCACTGGATGCTGAGAAAATGAATCAGGCAGCACAATGTTTACAAGGCACTCATGATTTTAATGCCTTTCGTTCCTCTGTCTGTCAATCTAAAGTTTCAGTAAAAACAATTAATGAAATCAAGGTTTATCGTGATGGCAATCAAGTAATTATGGATGTCGCCGCCAATGGTTTTCTTCATCACATGATAAGAAATATTATCGGGACATTATTACCTATTGGCAGAGGCGAGCTGCCTGTCGAACATATTAAGCAAGTTCTTGAAAGCAAAGATCGAACCCAAGCAGGGATTACGGCTCCTCCGAATGGGCTTTCATTCAATGTTGTGAAATACCCTGAAAAGTATCAATTGCCAGAAAGTTCGATTGAGAACCATCTTCCTAAACATTATGATCGATAGAAAATTTGTAAAATTCTGTGGAATCACAAATTTAAAGGATGCTTTGAATGCCGAACAGTCCGGTTGTGACGCCATTGGTTTTGTATTTGTCAAAAAGTCAAAACGATATATTGAACCTGCTAAATGTCAGGAAATCATATCGAAAATGTCACCAATGGTCATGAAAGTTGCATTATTTGCGGATAATAGTGTGGAAGAAATTAAAGAAGTTCTGAAAACCTGTGGTATCAATGTGTTACAATTTCACGGATATGAAACGCCTGAATTTTGCGAACAATTTAAGCAGCCTTTCTGGAAAGCAATCCCAATGGCTGATGATGTTAATCCGTTAAATTACGCTGATAAGTATGCAAAAGCAGATGCATTTCTGTTAGATAATTTTGGCAAGAATCAATCCGGTGGAAGTGGTGAAAAATTTAGTTGGGATGATATTCCTGAATTAGATTCTCATAAATGGATTTTAGCTGGTGGATTGAATCCTGAAAATATCAAACAGGCTAGCAACCTTAGCGGATTAAACTATTTTGATGTTAGCTCCGGAATTGAAGAATCACCCGGAGTTAAATCACAGAAATTAATGAATGAATTTATAAAAAACTTAAATGACTGATTATTACGAATACCCTGATAAAAAGGGACATTTTGGAGTTTTTGGAGGCGTTTTTGCCTCAGAAACGCTAATGCATTGCTTAAATGAACTCAAAGAATCTTATTTAAAATTCAAAGTAAGCAAGGCTTTTCAAAATAAATTTTATGCTGATTTAGCTGATTATGTTGGACGCCCATCTCCATTATATTTTGCAAAAAGATTGACTAAAACGGTCGGCGGAGCGCAAATTTGGCTCAAAAGGGAAGATTTAAACCATACCGGTGCTCATAAAATAAATAATACCATCGGTCAGATTCTTCTAGCAAAAGCAATGGGTAAGAAACGTATCATTGCTGAAACCGGAGCCGGACAACATGGTGTGGCTACAGCTACAGTTGCCGCGAGATTGGGTTTGAAATGTGTTGTCTATATGGGTGAAGTTGATATTCAACGCCAGGCAATTAATGTTTATCGAATGAAATTGCTTGGAGCTGAGGTCAAAAGTGTCAAATCGGGATCACAGACTTTGAAAGATGCCCTTAATGAAGCGATGCGCGATTGGGTTAGCAATGTGGATGATACTTTTTATATTATTGGAACAGTTGCAGGTCCTGCACCTTATCCAGAGATGGTGAGAGACTTTAATTCTATTATTGGAAAAGAAGCCAAGAAACAGTTTGAGGAAAAAGTCGGAGGATTACCGGATGCATTAGTCGCTTGTGTTGGTGGTGGTTCTAATGCAATGGGCTTATTCCATGAGTTTTTAAACGATGAAAGCGTCAAATTATACGGCGTGGAAGCGGCAGGCAAAGGTTTGGAAACCGGCGAACATGCAGCATCAATAAACGCTGGTGACATCGGTGTTTTACACGGAAACCGTACTTATGTAATGTCAGATGAAGATGGTCAAATCATTGAAACGCACTCCATTTCTGCCGGTTTGGACTATCCCGGAGTCGGGCCGGAACATGCTTTCCTAAATGCTACAAAAAGAGCTCAGTATGTTTTGATAGATGATAAAGAAGCTCTCAATGCATTTCACTATCTGACTGAAATTGAAGGTATTTTACCAGCTTTGGAAAGCTCGCATGCGGTTGCTTATGGTATGAAGTTAGCCCAAAAAATGGAAAAAGATAAACATATCATTGTGAATTTATCCGGTCGAGGAGATAAGGACGTTCATACAATAGCTGCATTGGAGGGAATCAAGCTATGAACAGATTGGATAAAACATTTAAAAAACTGGCAAAAAAAGATAAAAAAGCACTCATTCCATTTATTACCGCAGGACATCCGCATCCGTTAATGACGGTTCCGGCAATGCACGCATTGGTCAATGAAGGTGCCAATATTATCGAACTTGGAATGCCATTTTCCGACCCAATGGCAGATGGCGTGGTTATTCAACAATCTTCTGAAATTGCATTAAAAAACGGCATGAATTTGAGTCTAGTGCTTGATATAGTTAGTGAGTTCAGGGAGCAAGACGATAAAACCCCTGTGGTTTTAATGGGATATTTAAATCCAATCGAGAAATTTGGTTATCATCAATTTGTAAACAAAGCAGCTGAGGTCGGTGTTGATGGCCTCTTGATTGTTGATTCACCGCCGGAAGAGTCAGAAGAGCTTGTCAAATTGCTGGCAAAAAATAATATTCATCAGATATTTTTAATCGCCCCGACAACCGGAAAGAAAAGACAAAAATATATACTCTCGATGGCATCCGGATTTGTCTATTGTGTGGCATTAAAAGGGGTTACCGGTGCGAATCAAAGTGATTTTGGTAATCTTGAAGATCAGATTTCCTCAGTCCGTAACTATTCAAAACTTCCTCTGGCAGTTGGATTTGGTGTAAAAGATGCCAACTCTGCACAAGCTGTGGCAAAATATGCTGATGCTGTCGTTATTGGGTCTGCCTTGGTTGAAAAACTGGGTCAATGCGAAAATCAAAAGCAAATTGAAGATTCAATAAAATCATTTTTAAAACCGATTAGAAAATCAATCAACAAAAGTGTAAAAGGTTAAAGATATGAGCTGGTTTCAAAAACTAAAATTATCAAGTATTCGTACAGAAGGTGGAAATAAGAAAAAGAATATCCCCGAAGGAATATGGACAAAATGCGAAAAATGTGATGAAGTGCTCTACCAACATAAAATAGAAAA
>JAGRJO010000259.1 GCA_020442725.1 Lysobacterales bacterium | reverse complement strand
GACAAATTTCAAAAAACATTTCAAACATATTGGCAAGATTCTGAATTTGAATGTTTCAAATATACAGACCATTCAGAAAAACTGAAAATAGCGCTACGCAGTGAGAAACATTCCTCCAAAATACAGTTTGATGCATCAACTCTATTTGATATCAGACCTTATAGCTATCAACAAGAAATCATAGATAAGCTTCAAACTGAGAGGTTGGTTCACAAACGAAATAAAAATCTTGTTGTTGCAGCCACAGGAACCGGTAAAACAGTAATTTCTGCTTTTGATTTCAAACAATTCAGAAAACAAAATCCAGAAGCCAGACTTTTATTTGTCGCTCATAGAGAAGAGATTTTAAAACAATCAAGAGCAACTTTTCAAGGTGTCTTGAAGGATAATAATTTTGGTGAATTATGGGTGGGAGGATATGAGCCAGAAAGTTTGAAGCATGTATTTGTTTCTGTACAAACCTTGAAGAATAGAATTAAAAACTTACAACTTGATTCGAGTTACTATGATTTCATCATTGTAGATGAAGTTCATCATATTACAGCTAGTAGTTATCGCCCTATTCTCAATCAATTTAATCCTAAAATTTTATTGGGATTAACTGCAACACCAGAAAGAATGGATGGTGCAGATATATTGAGTGATTTCTCTGGAGTTATTGCTGCCGAAATTCGACTTGCTGAAGCGCTTAATCGAAAATTGTTATGTCCTTTTCAATATTTTGGTATCACTGATAGTGTTGATATTTCTAATGTTGAATGGCGTAATGGAAGGTATGTTCCCTCTGAACTGACAAAAATTTATACTGAAAATGACAGAAGAGTTGGTGAAATTATAAAAAACATTCACAAATATCAGAAAAATATCCATGAAACAAGAACATTGGGATTCTGTGTTGATCAAGATCATGCGCAATACATGGCTGAGAAATTCCATTTAGCAGGATTTAAAGCAGGTTATTTAGTCAGTAATAACAGTTCGTTACGGCACGAACTTAGACAGAGATTTATTAAAGGTGAAATTAACTACTTATTTGTAGTTGATATATTCAATGAAGGCGTTGATATTCCGGAAATTGACACTGTTCTATTTTTACGTCCAACGGAGAGTCTTACAGTATTTTTACAACAACTAGGACGTGGTTTAAGATTAGCAGAAGGAAAAGATTGTTTAACTGTCCTAGACTTCGTGGGAAATGCACGTAATGAATATGACTTTGAAACAAAATTTAGAGCAATGATTGGAAAAACAAACTCATCCGTTCAAAAGGAACTAGAAGATGATTTTCCACATTTGCCATTAGGGTGCTCAATAGTCCTTGAGAAAAAAGCAAAACAGATAATTTTAAAGAATATAAAGCAAGCAACCAGTCATCGTAAAAACCAAATCATTAGCAAAATACAAAACTTTAGACACCATACTAATTTGCCATTAACATTATCCAACTTTATATCTATCAACCAAATTCCTCTTGAAGTTCTCTATAGACGTGAATGTTGGTCATATTTGAAATATTCGGCGAACTGCGAACCGGAATTTGATGAAAAGTATGCAAAAGAAATTAAGGGAGCTATATTAAACAAATGGCTTGCATGTGACTCATATTCATACTTGTCTTTTATCTTAAAGCTAGCAAAAAATAATTTTAAAATAGATGTATCTTCTCTAACAAAAGAAGAAAGACTAATGGCTTTAATGTTACATTATGACGTTTGGCAAAAGAATCATTCATTTGTAAATATTGATAATAGCGTTCAAGCACTTGGGACAAACCGATTACTTGTATCTGAAATAATAGAAGCGTTAGAAATCTTAATTGATAGAATTGACCATTTGGAGCAAGACATAAACTTGCCATATGAACAACCATTAAAGGTTCATAGCCGATATACTCGAGACCAAATACTGACTGCTTTTGGATTTAGTACTTTTAAACAAAAATCTTCTAATCGTGAAGGTGTTGCATTAAATAAAAAAACAAATACAGAATTATTGTTTATTGACTTGCACAAGTCTGAAGAAGATTACTCGCCTACTACCTTGTATAACGATTATGCAATCAATGATGTTTTATTACATTGGCAATCACAAAATGCAACAAGGCCAGATTTAGGTAAAGGGTTAGAATATATTAATCAGAAAGAAAATAATCGACTAATTTTGCTTTTCATCCGACCACACAAGCGAAACCAACATGGACTCACCAATGGTTATTATTTTTTAGGTAAAGCCAAGTTTGTTGAAACCTACGGTTCAAAACCAATGAACATTACTTGGAAATTGCAAGAGCCAATGCCAGCTTATTTATTAAAAGAATCAGCTAAATTAGCAATTGGATAACATAACACTCACCTGCCCCATCAAAGGGGAAGTTCGAGGGATATCTATACAAACCTCCCGCTCTGAAAATCATGAAATGCTTGCAGGATTTCTTCTCGGGTGTTCATTACAAACGGACCACCTCTGGCGATGGGTTCGTTCAGAGGTTTGCCGGCTATATAGACAAAGTCTGAGTTTTGCTGAGCTTTGATTAACAGGTTTTCCCCTTGCGATAAAACCGCAATTTCGCTTTTTTTCAAAGTTTGTTTTTGGTCGCCGATAGATACTTCGCCATTGAGAACATAAATAAAGGCGTTATCATCAGGGTTGATTGGTTCGGAAAATTCAGTTTTGGCAGGAGCTGTTATATGCCAGAATGTTGGATTAACATGATTATTTTTAATGACTCCTTGTGTTCCTAGTGAAGTTGTTCCGGATATGACCTTGACTGTGATACCGTTTCCCCGTTTTTCGGTTGAGATTTCAGAAGAAGAAAACTCCTGATACTTGGGTTTGCACATCTTCTCACTAGCGGGCAGATTCGCCCAAAG
>JAGRJO010000258.1 GCA_020442725.1 Lysobacterales bacterium | reverse complement strand
TACAGATTTGATAATGAATGAATTGGGATATTCGGTTAATGATAAAACCAATGTGCTGTTGAACATTAAAGAGTGTTCTTTAGCAGTGATGGATGGAAAAGATGAGAAGGAAATCCAAATCATTGATGTTCCTTCCATTAAAGAAAAAATTCCCCTTTCTGAAAATAAAATATCTGCTCAAAAAACTAAAAAAAATGAGTATGAGAGTTTAACTGAAGAGGAAAAATCTCAATTGACTCGTTTTAAACTTTTACCTTTTGGAACATTCTTTGATTTTAATGGCGATGAGAACTCATCAGAAATCAGAAGAAAGCTGAGTTGGTTTAGCCCTGTTTCAAATAATGCATTATTCGTATCATTGGTTGGCAATAAACCTCACGAACAGTCTTTATCATCGGTTGCCAGAGATATGGTGGCAAAAAAACTCCGAATCGTTGAAGTTGAGAAAAAAGAATATTTTAAAGGTGTTTTAAGTAGCATTTACAACAAAATTAGAAATATAATGGGGACTCGACAGACTGCTTAAAAAATAACCTGAAGTATTCAATGAGTAAAGAATACCGAAAAAATAAAAGAGTTAAACCCGTTGTTGAAATTCTTCTCATCAACACACTCACGGAGAAAGGCATGGGAGAGGTCTTGAATGTGTCTTGCGATGGTGTGTTGTTAAATTGTAAAAATGGTATTGAGCCTGGAGAAATGTTTCAAACGCTCTGGAAGTTTGATTCGAAAGATTATCACGATATTGTTGTGGGGTTAGAGTGTATGTGGACTGAAAGCCATCGTGAAGATTTCAATTTTTGTGGGTTGCATGTCATTGACATTTCGGATGAAGATCAAGCTCAACTCGAAAAGCTTATCCATCTCTCTCCTCATGAAGTATAACGAGATATAAAAAAACGCCGGAAAATCCGGCGTTTTTTGTTTTAAGTTATGAAAACTTATTTTAATACCTTGTTATTGATATCAAATATATCTTCTGCATTCAAAGTTCCGGATGCTCTTTTCAATGTGAGATACTGAATAAAGTAGTCATATTTTGCTTGTGAATAATCTCTTTGAGCTTGATATAAACTTCTTTGTGAGTTTAACACATCGACAATGGTTCTTGTTCCGACTTCGTATCCCGCCTCTGTGGCTTCCAGTCCGCTTTCTGCAGAAATCATCGCTTGTTTTCTGGCATCAACGCTACTTTTTGCTGCCAATGTTCCATGATAGGCATTTCTAACACTACGAACAGTGTTGCGTCTGGTCATTTCATGTCTGTCCATTGCAGCGCTGTGTAGACTGGCAGATTGGCGAACCTGTGAAGATGTTCGTCCACCGGAATAAATTGGTATGTTCAGATTCAATGAAATCGAATTGGTATCGCTTGTTTGGTCACCGGATTCAAATTGAACCGGAACTTGTGTGTTCAAATCAAATTGGGTTGAAACAGTATTAGGGCTAAATGAATGATTTTTTCGTGCTGAAAGTGACAATGTTGGAAAATGTCCTGAGCGACTCACGCCTATTTGTTTTTCAGAGATATCACTACTAACTTTCGCTACCATTAAATCAGGGTTTTGGGCTAATGCCAACTCCTGATACGCGTCCATTGTTTTAAGCTGGAACATACCATAGTCAACATCATTGGGAACTTGTGTAAGCTCGGTGTAATATTGCTGAGACATTTCAAATAATGCCTCATTGGCATCATCCAAAAGATTCTGAGCAATAATCACAGAAGCTCTCGCTCCATCATATCTGGCTCTGGCTTCATGAACATCTGTAATTGCCGCCAATCCAACTTCAAAACGTTGCTCAGCTTGATCCAGTTGACGTTGAATGGCTTTTTCTTCAGCTTCAGAGAATAACAAGCTATCTTTTGCTCCAAGAACATTGAAGTACGCATTTGCTACTCTGAGGATAAAATCCTGATAAGCGGTTGTATATTCTGCTTCAGATTGTAGAACCTGAAGTTTTGAAATTTTATAATTTTGATAGTTGGCATGATTGTACAGCGTCTGAGATAAACTCACACTCCAGCCTCTGTTATCAGAGTCACTGGTAAAACTGATTTCATTGCCATCCTTGTCAGTTGTACTTTCTGTATCACTCGTTGAAGCGCTCATGCTCGCGGACACTTGAGGCAGAAAAGTAGAGAAAGCTTGTTTTTTGCCTTCGGAACTGGCATTCAAAGTGTGTTTTGCCGCGGAAAGTTGAGGGTCATGTTTTTCGCTCTGTAAAAAGACTTCCGTTAAATCCGCAGATACTGCAGAGAAGCTAAGAAGTGCTGAGCTTATGCTTAAATATATTTTTTTCATAATACTATCACTTTTTTTAAAGTTTAAAATTAGAGTGCTGACTTTGCCCGCTGAGAGGTTTGACAACCGTTTCAAATAAAGTTTCAAAGTTTGTTTCGCCATTCTCATTTTTTGTAATGAGACATGCGCTCATAATGGGTTCGTCGCCGATGATTGCAAAAATTTTACCACCTTTGTTGAGATTTTTCAGTAAGAAATCGGGTGTGTTTTGCATAGAGCCGGTGATAACAATGACATCGTATTTTTTTCTGGAAGAAATCTCGAAGATGTTTTCACAAAGCAACTCGCAATTTTTTATCTTTGCTTCTGATAATTTTTCTTCCGCTGAATCAATGAAATCCTGATGAATATCAATGCTGGTTATTTTTTTTGCAGAAAGTGCAAGTAAAGCTGTGAAATACGCACTTCCGGTACCAACTTCAAGAATGTTTTCTGCTCCGTTGAGATGGAGATTTTGTAGAATTCGTCCTTCGACAATTGGTTTCATCATCGATTCGTCATGAGCCAACGGAATTTCAAAGTCGCTGAATGCGAGTTTTCTATGTTCTACGGGAACAAACTCTTCTCTT
>JAGRJO010000257.1 GCA_020442725.1 Lysobacterales bacterium | reverse complement strand
TTCAACATTGTGGAGGCTTATCCGACAGAGAAATGGAGCAACAAGTACTCGATAGCATGGATATTGAAAGAGAACGTGGCATCACTATCAAGTCACAAGCAGTCACTCTCAACTATACAGCGAAAGACGGCATAACCTATCAATTGAATTTTATTGACACACCGGGTCATGTGGACTTCTCTTATGAAGTTTCACGCTCGCTTGCAGCTTGTGAGGGAGCTTTATTGGTTGTTGATGCCGCACAAGGTGTGGAAGCACAAAGCGTTGCCAATTGTTACACAGCGATTGATCAAGGTTTGGAAGTTCTTCCTGTGATTAATAAAATTGATCTGCCATCAGCCGATGTGGATAAAGTTAAACAGGAAATTGAAGACATCATTGGAATTGATGCCAGCGAAGCCACATTAACCAGTGCGAAAACGGGATTAGGCATTGAAGATGTGCTGGAAGCCATTATTAAATTCATTCCGCCACCGAGTGGAGATGCCAATTTGCCATTACAAGCATCAATTATTGACTCCTGGTTTGATAATTATCTGGGTGTTGTTTCATTGATTCGAATTTTTAATGGCACTTTGACTAAAAAGGACAAAATCAGAATCATGTCTCTGAAGACTGACCATGTTGCTGATAATATTGGCGTTTTTACACCAAAAAGATTGGAGAAAAACTTCTTAACTGTCGGACAAGTTGGTTTTGTTTCAGCTTCGATTAAAGACGTTCATGGTGCTCCTGTTGGTGACACAATCACCTTAACAAACAATCAGGCACAAAAACCTTTACCCGGATTTATGGAATCCCAGCCTCGTGTTTTTGCCGGTTTGTTTCCGACATCAGCCGATGATTATCAAGATTTGCGTGAAGCTCTGGAGAAATTACGCCTGAATGATGCTGCACTTCATTTTGAGCCAGAATCTTCATCCGCCTTAGGATTTGGTTTCCGTTGTGGTTTTTTAGGAATGCTTCACATGGAGGTTGTTCAGGAACGTATAGAGCGTGAGTTTGACATTGACTTGGTTACAACTGCTCCAACGGTTATATATGAGCTTATCACCAAAAAAGGTGAAACTGTCATGCTCGATAATCCGGCGGATTTACCTGAAAATTATCAAGAAATTCGTGAACCAATAATTACTGCAAATATATTGTTGCCTAGTGACTATGTCGGGGCTGTCATAGGACTTTGTATTGAAAAACGCGGAGTCCAGAAAAACATGCAATACTTGGGTTCGCAAGTTTCCTTGCAATTCCAAATGCCGATGAGCGAAGTCGTTCTGGACTTTTTCGACCGCTTAAAATCGGTTTCCAGAGGATATGCCTCTTTTGATTATGAGTTCAGCCACTTCGAGCCGGGTGACTTGATTCGCCTGGATATTCTGATCAATGGAGAATTAGTTGATGCCCTTTCAATTCTAACACACAGAAGCAACTCCAGAAAACGTGGTAAAGACTTGGCAGATAAACTCAAGGAATTAATACCAAGACAAATGTTTGATGTTGCCATTCAGGCTGCTATTGGTTCACAAATCATTGCCCGAACAACGGTTAAAGCACTTCGTAAAAATGTAACCGCAAAATGTTACGGTGGCGATGCCACGCGTAAACGCAAACTCTTGGAAAAACAAAAAGCCGGGAAAAAACGCATGAAGCAGATTGGAAGAGTTGAAGTGCCGCAATCAGCATTCCTCGCTGTACTAAAAGTAGATTAACAGGAAATTATTATGAATGAACTCCATTTCGATTTTGAGGCCTTTCTCACTTTAGCCAGTTTAATTACCGGTCTATTGTGGGCTTTGGCAAAGTTTTTACGAAAAAAAGAATCTGTTCCCAGTAAAAAACACAGCGTGGTGGAGCAAATTGGTTCATTCTTTCCGGTATTGTTTTTTGTTTTGGTTGTTAGAACATTTGTATTTGAACCATTCCGGATTCCATCATCTTCAATGATGCCAACTTTATTGACGGGTGACTTTATTTATGTGAATAAGTTTTCATACGGTCTAAAACTACCTGTCTTCCATGACACTATTATTGAAATCGGACACCCTGAAAGAGGCGATATTGTGGTATTTCGATTTCCGGAAGATCAATCTGTTGATTATATCAAGCGTGTCATAGGTTTACCGGGCGATCGAGTTCGTTATGACGTTCGTAAAAAAGAAATCTATATTAATGACCAATTGGTGAATCAGGACTTGGTCGGACCTTATGAAGGTTTAATGGATAATGTCAATGACAAGGGTTTGATTGAAAAGTTGGAGCAACTGGGTGATAGAAAGCATAAAATGTTCACCCAAAACTATGCCATGCGCCCTCCGTATAAATATCTCGATATCACCGTTCCTGATGGTCATTATTTTGTTATGGGTGATAACAGAGACAATAGCTCCGATAGCCGGGTTTGGGGGTTTGTCCCTGAGCGAAATTTGGTCGGTGAAGCAAAATTTATCTGGATGCATTGGCGAACTGATGATTTTTGGCAGGGATTGAAGAGGATTGGAACCAAATTAATCTAGAAATTAAGTTCTAACATGCTAGAATATTGCAAATTGATTTATTGAGGGTGATTTCATTATGAAACTAAAAAACAAACAAAAAGGAATGAGTATGATTGGTTTGCTCATTGGTATGTGTATCTTGGGTTTTATCGTTTACACTGGCATTCGAATTGGTCCTGTTTATAGTGAATACTACTCTGTTGTAAAAGCAATGAAAGCCGTTGCTGGAGAGCCCGGTGCTGCTAACAAAACTCCCGGACAAATTCAGGAAGCTATGTTAAAACATTTCTATACCAGTTACGTTGAAAGAGTCAAAAAAAATGACATCAAAGTTCTCAGAGGTCGTGGTAAACAGCTTCAAGTTAAATATGACGTGCAAGAGCCTTT
>JAGRJO010000256.1 GCA_020442725.1 Lysobacterales bacterium | reverse complement strand
TGAGCATATAAATTTGCAGACAAACCAATTGAAAGCAATAAAACTATTTTTTTATAATTATTCATAAGACAACCTTGCCCCTATCATTCAATTTCAACCCTTAATCCCACATATTGTAAAACACAAGGATTCCCACCTTATACAATATAACATGAAAGAAAAAAAAATAACCTTTTTTATATATTTTTCTTAGTTTTTAATCTTTGACATAACAATTCTTCCATAAATTGTGGAAATCACAACAATTATTGCAAAAACATTTGCCGGAATTCGACCATTAAAGTCCATTGTTCCATGTGAAAGCATATAGATAATTGATGAGATACAACATATCCCAACAATCCGATAAAACCGGCTTTCGCTTCGAAAAATAAACATAAATATCCGATAAAGGAAAACAGCTACAATTGCGAAAAGTATCAAACTAAACAATCCATATTCGGTTACAAATTCAATATAATCGTTATGGGCATGATCAAAATAGGCAACTTGCTCTACTGTTCGATGATTGACAAAGAAAACCTGATAAGCCCCGGGTCCAACTCCTGAAAACCAATATTTGCCGATGTTATCAAAAAACTGATTGACGGCAAGCATTCGACCTTGAGCAGAATCCACAACAAACTCCACGCTATCTTCAGTATCCTGTCCAAGAATTTTCATCAGATAATTGATATCATCTGCGACCAACACCAAAAAGACTATTCCCAAAGCAAAAAACATAATAATGGTATTAAACTTAACTGACTTGTTTTTTCTGGTGAAAAATACAAACGCATACAGGAAAAAGATTGAAAGTAACAATGATGCCAAACCGGCTCTGGAATGAGTGTTCCAAATCCCGGCAAGAATTAAGAACAAACAAAAATCCAACAGTCTGAGTGGATCACTGACAAATCGTACAAATCTGATTCTGAAGCTACTGTTAGCAAACTCGCTGTTTTTGCGATTCAAAATTCGACGCAACATCAACCCACTCATAAAACAGATTGATAAAAATGCGACCAAGTGATTTTTATTGATAAAAGTCCCCGAAGCATTATTTGGTGTAACTGTAGTCACTTGCACCAAAGTTCCGGTTTTATCCATTGAAACCAGATACATTCCATAAACAGCTTCAAACAATCCCAAAATCACAAAAAGCGTTAGAATCACCTTAATCCGGTAACGAGAATTGATAAGCAATGTTCCAAGGACAAAAACAATCAAATAATATAAACTCAACATCAGAGTTGAAAAAGTTGCATGCAAATCCAAAGTCAGATACCCGGACTCAACTCCGATATTTTTATAGGCTTGAGCGACAGTCGGGCTCAATATCTCAAGTAAACCTAAAGGCAACGGAATCAGATAAAGCAAATTCGCAACAAACCAGCTCCCAATCAAAACAAGCTCGGTTTTCATACGCTTTAATGGAGACCAATTGATACATTTATTGGAAAATAGCGAACACAACACCATTGAAAGTAAAAGCAGTGAAACAATAATTGCTTCAAAAGACCATGCCCATACACGGTTTGATCCAAGTGGAAATGGATTGATTAGCACCACCAAACAAAAAATCACAAAAAACAAACCTTGTCGCTTATTGCCTTCTCCGGCATGAAACACACTCATAGTTCCTTATTCCTTTTAACCCACTGATAACTCATTGTTTTATAATAAATCACTGACATCAAAATAAAAGTATAAAATTGAATATATTCAGCAACTCTAAAACGTAAAAACAACAAACCAATGGCTATCATCATGATTTGTAACAACAAAATAAACAACAAAGCCTGAGATTGACTATATCCTTTGGATATAAACAAATGATGAAGATGGGTTTTATCCGGTTTGAATGGAGACTTTCCGTTTGATATCCTTTTTAACATAACATAAATAGTATCATAAATTGGCAAACCAACCAGATAAAGCGCCGTTACCGGATATATCGACTGTCCTTGATAAAAGTTAAGCTGAGAATAAACCACCAACAACCAACCAAGAACAAATCCCAAAAACAAACTTCCACTATCTCCCAGAAAGATTTTATACTTTTCCGACAAGTTAAAGAACACAAACACCAACAAAGCAATCAAGACATATAACAACCAAACGCTTAAGCCACTGACCTCAGATATCATTGCTAAAGTCAAAGTTGGTATAAAAAAAGTCAAGGCAGCTAAACCGTCAATTCCATCCGACATATTTAATGCGTTGATAACACCAACTACACCAAAAACAGTAATCGGAATTGCCAAATACACTAATTGTAAATCCCAACCGGGATATAAAAGCTCACCAAAAGTATTCAATTTAACGCCGGAAAAATAAATCACTCCCAAACAAGCGAGAATTTGTACCAGGAACCGCCAAAAAGCACTTAACTGAAAAATGTCATCCAACAACCCTACCAAAACAACAAATGACGTGGAAATCAACAGAACTTTGGAAAACAAATCAACATCATCCAACTGTAATAAAATAATTGCTGAAACAATAAACAAGACAATCCCTCCAACCAAAGGAATTGGGTGGGAATGTATTTTTCTCTGCTCAGGAACATCCATTAACTTCAACTGGCTCGCTATCTGCCTCATTAAAATTAACAAAATAGCAGTCACTGGCAGAGCCATTAAGAGTAACAGGTAATTTATCTTGAAATCCATAAATAGTAATTTATCATGAGTTTCTCATGCTTAAAAGATTTTGCAAAATAATATTAACCATAAAACAAATTCATGTATAATCATTTGTTCTTTTTTCAGGAGAAATAAATGTCTGAACATGTTTCAAAAAATCATGCAGGACCAATTACCAGAGGAGCTTATCCTGAATTAACTCCTCATGCAGTTATTGTCGGTTACTTTTTAGGTGTTGTACTGGCTGTGTCAATTGGTTATGCCTCTTTAAAA
>JAGRJO010000255.1 GCA_020442725.1 Lysobacterales bacterium | reverse complement strand
CGGATGTTTCATAATATTCATTCACATGCCAAAATGTACAATCATCAATTGGGTCAACATTTAGAGAGGTGTAATCACCCCATCTTTGCGAACCTGTTTGACTGCCTGTTCCTTCAACAATTGACTCCTCTCCAAGAGTCATTTGACCTGCGGTATCGCCGGCTAACCTACCTGTGTATCTGATTGCAGGGAACATTGTTGAACTGGAAGCACTGTATGCCAAACCAATATTTCCTTCCTGATCCATTGCAATAGACCCCATCCAGCGATGAATATTATCATTGACACCCGGAGCGTATGTTCCTTCTTGGTGAAGAACCGGTGTTGTATCAGGAGATCTGATTTCCCACCAACGAATTCCACCAATTCCTGTGGATGCTTCAACAGACTGATTAGTGACTAATGATTCATGAGTGCCAAAATTTCTGTATGCTAATCGGTGTAAAGGTCTTTGACGATAAGACTGAATATCTACTAGGTTTGTTGTACCTTGTTGAGGAATACAATTTCTACCACCACCACAAGGAAAAATGGTATCGTAACTTGAAATCGGCAAGGATGTTTCAAGGGTAAAAGTTGAGTTTGCAGGTGTGTCAAAATCAGCATGAAACTCCCAGATGTTTAATCCGTCAAAAGGAGCACCATAGGGACCACCATCGTCCATCGAACCTACAAAATACTGTGGAGAACCATTTGGAGGTAAGTCGAAACCATCAATATCAGCCGGTAACAGCCCATCGCCGACTCTCCAAGGATCTGTTGAACGATCCACAAAAAAGTAAACAACTGTCGGTGTTGGGTTACCGCTTATTAAGTCATCTCTTTTGATCCCATAAGCACCAACCCCGGCATAAGAGCCACCATTGAAATCTCTGGTGGAGAGATAGTATCCATCGCTCCAAATACCGTATTTCGGATAATCAGGGAATAAATCGGTTCCTTGTGTATTTTCATTTAAAATAGCCCAACGATACCATGTACCGGTTGGATCAGGAGATGTTGAAATCGCAATACAGTTAAAAAACTCAGTGTGACTTGGTGATGTAAATTGAGTCAACATCCAGCGGTCGGCAATTTGATCGTATAATACAATCGGGTCACCTGAGTTGTCAGTTTCGCAAAATCCACCAAAACCACTCCAAATGGTGTTATTGGCAGCTGGTCCGAAAACTGAATTCCCTGATTTGTCCAAGATATGAAAAGACAAATTCGTCATTGCAATATAGTGATTAGGCCCAACATCACCCGCCGGATCAGGAGGTGAAACGCCTGATAAATTGGAGAGTGCATTAAAAGATGCTGTTGGTCCCGGAATTGTCGCTCCCAAAGTCGTTTGTAATGTTGGATCAAAACTTAATTGGGTGTTAGGTGATTGTTCAATATTAACAGCACCCGGATCAACGATTAAACCACCTCTGTTTTCAGGTGCGGCGATTGGTTTAGGATACATCAATCGCAATGGCATTGAAATATCAAACTTTGTTGCATGCAACACATTCGGAGTTAGAGCTTGTGATTTATTGGTAGAACTTACCTCTTTGTCTTTCTGAGCAATCACAAAAACGGATTGAAATATCAGTATTAAACTGATAATTATTTTACTTTTCATTTCTTCCTCTTTTTTTACTTAAAATTCATCGATAAATTCTAAGCCAGAAGATTAATATTAGCCACTAAAATATTGGCTAAATATCAATTTCAGAAAGAGACAAGGCTATTTTCTTAGTAGTTTTTATTTTAAAACCTTCAATCCACCAAAATATGGCTGTAAAACTTCTGGAATTGTGATTGAACCATCTTCATTCTGATAGTTTTCCATAACAGCAATAAGGCAGCGACCAACAGCAAGCCCGGAACCGTTCAGTGTGTGGACTAATTGAGGTTTTTCGCCTTCATTATCGCGGAATCTTGTTTTCATGCGACGTGCTTGGAAATCGGTACAAGTCGAGCATGAAGAAATTTCACGATATTTGTTTTCACCCGGTAACCAAACCTCAATGTCATAGGTTTTTGCTGAACCAAATCCCATGTCTCCGGTGCAGAGAACAATGGTTCTGAATGGAATCTGCAATGCTTTTAGAATTCCTTCCGCACAAGCGGTCATTTCTTCCAATGCTTGCTCAGAGTTGTCAGGATGAACAATTTGAACCAACTCCACTTTTTCGAACTGGTGCTGACGAATCATGCCGCGGGTGTCTTTTCCATAACTTCCTGCCTCTTTTCTAAAACAAGGCGTGTGTGCCGTCAGTTTGATTGGCAAATCATCGGCGGCAATAATTGTATCAGCATATAAATTTGTTAAAGGAACTTCAGCCGTTGGAATTAAGTATTTCTCATCAGTTGTAATAAATGCGTCATCAGCAAATTTTGGTAATTGGCCACTACCGGTCATAGTCGCTTCATTCACCAGAAAGGGAACGTAACATTCCTTATAGCCATTTTTTTGCGTATGTGTATCAAGCATAAATTGTGCCAACACACGCTGTAAACGAGCAATAGAACCACTTAAAACTGTGAATCTGGACCCTGATAATTTCGCTGCATTTTCGGCGTCCAGCCAATTATTTTTTACTCCTAAATCCACATGGTCCTTGGGTTGAAAATCAAACTCAGTCGGTTCTCCCCATTTTCTGACTTCGACATTTTCAGACTCATCTTTCCCAACCGGAACATCTTTTAGTGGCAAATTCGGTGTGTAATAAACTATTTTTGCAACTTCCTGCTGAATTTCTTCAAATTTCTGTTTTGCTTCAGATAATTCCTCGCCAATTTGTTTTACTTTATCGAAAAGTGGTTGTGCATCTTCCCCTTTTGCTTTTGCTTGACCAATCGATTTGGAAACAACAGTTCTTTGGTTTTGCAGATTTTCTTGTAAAACCTGATAATGTTTGCGCTGTTCTTC
>JAGRJO010000254.1 GCA_020442725.1 Lysobacterales bacterium | reverse complement strand
AAAAATCTTTCATCCCTGCTCCGTTGTATTTATGCAACTCATATAATTGAGCAGCGGCTGAGCCTAAAGGAATCGGGCTGTGAGATTTACTGGCGAGTTCTTGAGCCAAGCCTAAGTCTTTACACATCAGATTAACCATAAAGCCGCCTTGATAATCATTGCTGGATGGTACATTCGGCATTACATCCGGAAATGGATTATAAACTTGAAGTGACCAATTATTACCGGAACTGGCTTTCATAATTTGTGATAAAACATCGGCTTTCAGACCTTGTTTAACACCCATATTCAGAGCTTCAGAAGTTCCTATCATGTGAATTGCTAAAAGCATATTATTACAAATCTTGGCGACCTGCCCTGCTCCTGAACTTCCAGCGTGGAAGATGTTTTTACCCATGCATTGTAGAATTGGCTTCGCTTTTTCGTAATCCTCTTTTTCACCACCACAGATAAACGTCAGAGTCCCTGCTTGTGCTGCGGCAGTTCCTCCGGAAACCGGAGCATCAATCATGCTGATTCCTTTGGATTTACAGGCCTGAGCAACGGTTCTGGCATCATCCGCAGCAATAGTGGAACTATCAATCACCAGCACATCTTTTGACAAATGATTCACCAAACCGGTTTTTCCGGTATAAAGTGATTTAACAATTGAGCCGTTTGGTAGCATTGAAATAACAACTTGTGCATTGGTGATAGCGGATTTTGCGGTATCAGCTGATTTCGCACCTAAATCAACCAGTTTTTCCACAGCGGCATGATTTAAGTCGTAAACTGTTAATGAATGTCCGTTTTTAATAAGGTTTTCAGCCATCGGACCGCCCATATTTCCAAGTCCGACAAAAGCGATTCTGGTCATAACATCCCCTGAATTATTCTGAATATTTTAAACAGAAATATTATATATCAACTAATGTAAATGTTCATATAATCGTTGTGCAATTTCACGACTAATTCCATTTAATTGAGCCATCTCATCCACACCGGCTTTTTTCAATCCTTGAAGACCACCAAAATGTTGCAGTAACAAATTTCTACGCTTTTCACCGATACCATCTATCCCTTCCAGTAATGATTTTTTACGAGATTTTGCTAATGCTTTTCGGTGTCCTGTGATTGCAAAGCGATGAGCTTCGTCACGAATATACTGAACCATGTGGGAAAGCAAAGAATTGGATTCCGGCTTGACTATAATGTTTTGACTAAGCACAAATAGTCTTTCCTCTCCTGCTTTGCGGTTTTCATCCTTCGCAATGCCGATGATTTCAATATTGGTAATTTTGTTTTGATTTAGAATCTTTTGAGCTTGATTCGCCTGACCTTTTCCACCGTCAATTAAAAAAACATCAGGATAATCGTATTTGTGTTTATTCAGAGATTCCAAGCGTTTTTCAATCACCTGTGCCATGGCTGCATAATCATCACCTTTGGTGATGTCGGATATTTTATAATTCCGGTACATGTTTTTTTTGGCACCATTCATGTCAAAAACAACACATGAAGCTCTGGTTTGCTCACCAAAAACATGCGAAATATCAAAACATTCGACTCTGTTTGGTGGATTTTTGAGCTGTAACTGTTTCACCCACATTTGCCATTTATGTTGCCAGTTGGCTTTCTTGGAAATATGCAATTCCAAGGCATTATTCATATTGGTGATATTGAGTTCCAGCATTTTCTTTTTATCACCACGAGGAGTGGAAATAATTTGCACACTGGATTGCGAAACTTGTGAAAGAGCTGTTTCCAACCATTTTTTTTCGGACAATTTGATATTGATTACGATTGTGCCGGGAATCGGCTTGTCCTGATAATACTGAGAAATAAAAGCCTGTAAGACTTCATCCGTGCTTTCTTGTTTTGGCGTTTTTGGAAAGAAATTTTTGTGGCCGAGTAGCAAACCACCACGAACCGCCGACATAGTGACAATAAATATTCCTAACTCGCTGGTAATGCTAAAAATATCCAGATTCATACTGTTGGAACTTTCAACAACCTGTTGTGATTGGATGATTTTAAGTTCCTTAATCTGATCACGAATTTCAGCGGCTTTTTCAAACTCCATATGAGTCGATTTTACTTGCATTTCTTCAACTAACTCATTGATAACATTTAAAGAATTTCCTAGTAAAAATTCTTTTGTAAAATGTAATTGATGTTCATAATCTTCGTTGGATACAAAGCCCACACACGGTGCGGAACATCTATTAATCTGATATTGCAAACAAGGTCTGGAACGGTTGCTGTAAGTTGCATTATTGCATTGTCTGACCTTAAATAATTTTTGCAAATGGTTGAGTGTATAACGAACCGCTTGAGCACTCGGGAAAGGTCCATAATAACGACCTTTGCCCTGTTTGGTTCCTCTGCGAAATTCAAGTCTGGGAAACTCATCCTCATTTTCTGAGCAATAAATATAAGGATAACTTTTACCGTCCTTGAGTAAAATATTGTATTTTGGTTTGTGTTGCTTAATCAGCTGGTTTTCCAGAATCAGAGCTTCACCTTCTGTTCTGGTGATACTAAACCTGATATCTGCAATTGATTCAACCAATGCCATGGTTTTCGAGTCTCTGGCTTTACCTGTGAAATAACTGGAAACCCGGTTTTTTAAATTTAGTGCCTTTCCCACATAGATAACTTTACCAAATTCATTAAACATTTGGTAGATTCCCGGTTTTTGAGGGAGTTGTTTAGTAAATTGTTTTCCTGAAAAAGTCATAGCAGCGGATTATAACAGTTATTTCGCTGACTCCAAATTTGTCTTTGTTTTTACTTGCTGCTAGAATCAATGACTCCGATCCCATTGATTAATTCTATTTGAATTGATTTACAAACACTGCTGGATTCAACAACGAAGTGCAACAAAATTTTTATCGAAGTTGAAAAGTAAGATGTGATGTGTTGCACTTGCAGTT
>JAGRJO010000253.1 GCA_020442725.1 Lysobacterales bacterium | reverse complement strand
CGAATTAAGCTGACTTACTTGGTAAATAACTCTTCGACCACTCGTTATCTGGCATCAAAAATGAAAACCAAGCCCAAGTGGGTGAACCATGCGATTGAATTGATGCAAGATCCAATGAAAGGATTAGAGTCTTCGTTATCTTGGACAGATGATGAAAATACTCGTGAAATTGTTTTCCACATGGCGAAAAGACAGGCTCAAAAAAAGCCGGATTCCATGTACAAATTGTGGAAAAAACTGAAAAGTCGCTTTAACTTTTCCGAATCACAAATCACGCAGGTCGAACGAACTAATGCTTTGTTTGCCGCAACCGATTACTTGCCTTTTACCATTCAGGCGATGGATGCTCTTCCGAGTTCCGCACATGATTCTCAAATCAACGCCTGGAAAGTCCGTTATTATCTTTTTCATCAGGATTGGAAAAACGTACTAAAAACCATTGAAGAAATGCCGGATTTCCAAAAGAATAAAGACAATTGGCAATATTGGCGTGGCAGAGCCTTGGCAAAGATCGGGGATAAAGATCAGGCTAAGTCTATTTTTACAAAGTTATCCGGAAAAACCAATTATTATGGTTTTCTGGCAGCTGATCACATGAAGCTTCCTTATGAAATCTGCACCGAAGACATCACTCCAACAATGATTGTGAAGATGCCGGAAAGTTTGGAAAATGCCTTTGAACTGTTTGAATTGGACATGATAGCAGAAGCCAGAAAAGAGTGGATGATAGGTTATCAAAAACTGAACAACGGTGAACGCAGAGCGTTGGCAGACTTGGCTTATCAAAAAGGCTGGTACAATAAAGTTTCCGCAATCATGGCAGGTTTGGGATTGTGGAAAAACTATAAACTGCGCTACCCTCTTGCTTACCAACACGAAATCAGCCAATTCACCAAGAAACATAAAATATTACCGCATTGGGTGATGTCTATTATCACACAGGAAAGTGCCTGGCAGACCGATGCAATTTCAAGTGCAGATGCTCGTGGTTTAATGCAACTCATTGATGCAACGGCAAAACGCCTGAGTCAAAAACTAGGGCTTAAATATCAAGGCAAGAGCCAGCTTCATGACGCCGACTTTAATTTACAGCTGGGGATTTTTTATCAAAGAATGTTGTTTGACAGATTCAACAATCACCCTTTATTGGTTTTGGCATCCTATAATGCTGGTGAAAGCAAAGCTGAAGATTGGCTCAATGGTTTTCCGACATCGCCCGATATTTGGGCTGAAACTATTCCTTATCAAGAAACCCGAGGATATATCACCAAGATTTTAACCAATATTGTTATTTATGACTGGTTGATTCATAAAACCCCGCAAAGAGTGTCATCATGGATGCCGACATTTCCGGTTGATGGCAACGCCAGCAAAAAGTGGCCGAATGACTTTGTTTCTGATCAGCAAGTTCAAGTCAGGTGTCAGCAATGAAAACTTATCTAGTTGGTGGTGCGGTTAGGGATAAACTGTTAGGACTGGAAATTAAAGACAAGGATTATGTGGTTGTGGGAGCAACACCAGAACAAATGGTAGCTCAAGGTTTTAAGCCTGTAGGCAAGGATTTTCCGGTTTTTCTTCATCCTCAAACAAATGATGAATACGCTTTGGCACGAACCGAACGAAAAACCGCCAAAGGCTATCACGGTTTTGTATTCAACACCGATCCTTCAGTCACTATCGAAGACGATTTACAACGCAGAGATTTAACTATCAATGCCATCGCCGAGGATTTACAAACAGGTGAAATTATTGACCCTTATTGCGGGCAAAAAGATATTGTAAACCGCAATCTCAGACATGTATCAGATGCCTTTGCCGAAGACCCGGTGAGAATTTTACGAACAGCTCGTTTTGCCGCTCGTTATTATCAATTTGATTTTAAAGTTCACGATACAACCATGCAACTGATGCAAAAAATGGTTGATAATGGCGAAGTGGATACACTTGTTGCAGAAAGAGTTTGGCAGGAGCTCAAGTCCACTTTAAATGAAAACAAGCCCTCGGAGTTTGTGCGGATATTAAGACAATGTGGAGCCTTGAAAATACTATTTCCCGAGATTGATTGTCTGTTTGGTGTTCCGCAAACGGAACAATGGCATCCCGAAATTGACACCGGAATTCATTGCATGATGGCAATGGACATTGCAGCCAAACTGAGCAATGACACGGCGTTTGCGGTATTCACTCATGATTTAGGCAAAGGAATTACACCCCAACACATCTTACCGTCGCACAGAGGACACGAACAAGCCGGTGTGCCTTTAGTGAAAAGTTTGTGTCAGCGTCTTCGTGTTCCCACACAATATCGCAAGTTAGCAGAAAATGTCTGTCGTTGGCATTTGCATTCACACACGGCCTTCAAGTTAAGATCAAAAACCATCGATAAGCTCTTCCAAAAAACCGGTGCTTATCAACAGCCAACTAATTTTGAGAAGTTTTTGCAGGCTTGCAAGGCAGATGCCCAAGGTCGTTTAGGGAAAGAAAACGAACCTTACCCGCAGGCTGATTATTTGCGAAAATGTCTGGAAACAGCGACAAAAGTTGATGTTCAGAGCCTGATTGATAAAGGGTTGAGTGGAGAAAAACTCGGACAGTCCATCACAAGGGAACGCATTAAACTGATTCAAAGAGTGAAATTAAGCTGGATTTTTTATTAAATCAGTTTGAATTGAGTTGATAAAACACCAAAAAGTCGTCTTTCCGATACGTTTCATGCGATTTTTTAAACTGAACTTTGTACAATAGACGCCCTAAAATAACAGACACTAAAGGGGAATTCTCAGTGAACGTAGAAAAATTATTGGAAACCGCAGCAGCAATGGTTGCTCCGGGAAAAGGCATTTTGGCAATTGATGAAAGCACAGGAACAATCAAAAAGAGACTGGATTCTGTCAACGTAGAAAACTCAGAAACAAATCGTCGTGACTATCG
>JAGRJO010000252.1 GCA_020442725.1 Lysobacterales bacterium | reverse complement strand
TTAAAAAGTCTGAAAACCGGCAAACCGATTTCCATTGAGTTTATTACACATTTTGTAGCCAAGATAAACAACCTTGGTTATTTGAAAATTGATCCGACAAAAGTGAATGTCAGCAGTGTGACCTCTGCGGTTTCACAGGCTTATGCCACCAAACACAAGATTCTTCCGGTTGATATTTCCGATACAACAGTTACATTTGCAGTTGCTAATCCTTATGATGATTCCTGGGTGGAAGAGTTACAAAGAATCTTACGTCTTAAAGTCGTAAGAGTTCACTCCAATCCACTGGATATTCAACGGTTATTATTTGAGTTCTATGGTGTCAATAAGTCTATAAAACACGCACATAAACAGCATAAAAATCGAACGATTGACTCGATTCTCAATCTTGAACAACTGGTTAAATTAGGCTCTAAAAATGATTTAAGTGCCGATGACCAACACATTATCAATATTGTGGATTGGTTGTTGCACTATGCATTTGAGCAACGCGCCAGTGATATTCATCTGGAACCTAAAAGAGAAAACTCCATCATGCGTTTTCGTATTGACGGACGTTTGCATAATGTCTATGTTTTGCCGACGATGGTGATGGCTGCTGTGGTCAGCCGTATCAAAATTCTTTCTCGCATGGATGTCGCTGAAAAACGTAAACCACAAGATGGCCGAATTAAAACACTGACCTCTGAAAGCAAAGAAGTTGAACTTCGTGTATCAACCATGCCAACGACATTTGGCGAAAAATGTGTAATGCGTATTTTTGATCCGGATGCCGTAGTTGAAAAATATCAGGACTTGGGAATGAGTGAATCTGAAATCGATCAATGGTTACAGATGATTTCTCGTCCCAATGGCATTGTTTTGGTTACCGGCCCGACCGGTTCCGGTAAAACCACAACTCTTTATTCAACATTAAAGAACCTTGCAACAGAAGATGTCAATGTTTCTTCAGTCGAAGATCCGATTGAGATGGTGTTTCCGGCTCTCAATCAAATGCAAGTGAATTCCAAAATCGGCGTGAATTTTTCCAGTGGTATTCGTACATTAATGAGACAAGATCCCGATATTATCATGGTTGGTGAGATTAGGGATTTAGAAACCGCTCAAATGGCTGTGCAAGCATCATTAACCGGACATTTGGTTTTATCCACACTGCATACTAATGATGCGCCTTCTGCAATCAACCGTTTACTGGATTTGGGAGTGCCTGATTATTTATTACGTTCAACACTGACCGGCGTGATTGCACAACGGTTAGTCAAGTTGCTCTGTGAACATTGTAAAGAAGAAACCACCATTTCCGATGAAGTCTGGACTTCTTTGACTCACCCTTGGAATATTGCAAAGCCCGAAACGATTTATGATACGAATGGCTGCCTGGAATGCAGAAATACCGGATATCACGGACGAATTGGTGTTTTTGAAATTATGCCAATTCATGCAGATTTACGAGGTATGATTAAAAACAACATTCCTTCGGAAGCGGTAGCTGAACAAGCCTATAAAAGTGGCATGAAACCACTAAGAGTTTCTCTCTCTGCATTAATTAAATCCGGGCAAACCTCCGTTGAGGAAGCCATTAAACTGGCACCACCGGAATATAGCTAAACACCATGTCCAATAAAAAAATTATCATTGTTCAAACCGGAGAACCTATAGCTTCTGCACTTGAGAAGTATGGTGATTTTGATGAACTTTTCATCAGAGCAATGAAAGTGGAACCTGCATTAGTCGAAACATACAGAGTGTATCAGAGCAAAGATGACAATGTAATTTTCCCGGATGTTGACAAAATTGCCGGATTAATTATTACCGGATCACCGGCGATGGTTACCGAAAAACACCCTTGGTCTGAAGCAACAGTTGAGTGGCTGAAACAATTTTTAAGAACTGATATTCCGGTGATTGGGATTTGTTATGGCCACCAATTGCTGGCAACCGCCTTGGGAGGAAAAGTTGATTGGAACCCCAATGGACGACAAATTGGCAGTGTAAAACTCAAACACACTGAGCACATTTATGATGATCCATTACTGGCATCATTAAGCAATCGAATTGACAACGAGGTTCATCTAATGGCAACACATATGCAATCGGTGGTGCAATTACCTGACGAAGTGACACTATTAGGAGCAACAGACCGTGATCCGCATCATTGTTTTCGTTATAAAGAAAATGTATGGGGATTGCAATTTCACCCTGAATTCACTTCAGAAATCATTATTGATTATATTCTGGCAAGAGCTGAGGATATTGAAAACGAAGGCATAAATACAGAAAAGTTAATCGAAGATATTATTGAGAACGACAATGGCTCAATTATTTTACAAAACTTTAGAAAATTGTGCCTGGGCTATTAATTAAAAAATAGCATAAAATTAAACTTGTTCGTGAGAAATAATTTCGGATTCAGGAGTTGATGAAACTGCCTGATGAGTAATTGGGGTTGCCAGAGATAAATTAAATTCTTTCTGCAAGTCAAATGCTGCACGATTAATCGCATAGCGAGCGGCTTTTAGTTGATAGATGTTTTCCAGTTGATAGTGAATTCGCCATAAAATGGCATGATCCCCGGCTTCTATCAATGAAATTTTAGGCTTTTTATCAACTTTAAGAGCGTTGTTCTTTTCGCATGCTTCTTCCCAAACCTTTGCAAAATAATCTTCCACAACTTCTGCCGGAGTTGAATAGCCAATTTTGTATTCAATAAAATCATTCCAGGAAGAGTGTCCGGCTCGATTGAGAATTTCTATTTTTGTTTGTCGCAATTTTGAATTGGGAATGACGACTTTATGCTTTTGAACCAAATCTCTGAATGTTGTTTGTGTCAAAGAAATTTTATGTGTAATTCCAAGAATATTAAATTCAGGAATCCGACAAACTACACCCGGTTCCAAGTCATGATTATAAAGCAGTATCAAACCCTGAGCACTATCAAC
>JAGRJO010000251.1 GCA_020442725.1 Lysobacterales bacterium | reverse complement strand
GTAGATTCAAACTTAACCGGTTCATTGTTGAACATGAAAATTCCGGAAATGCTCCCGTGTGTCGTTTTTACCTCTCTAACTGGTAGATATTGCTCAAGATTTTGCGTAGAAATTTGTGTCATGGGAAGTTAGTCTCAATAATTAGTATTAATTTGCAAGGCAGTCTCAATAATTAGCGTTGTTCAGTCTCAATAATTGGTGTAAGAAATGATGTAACTTATTGAAGTATAGTAGGATTAGTCTCAATAATCATTAGAAAGTGACAGTTTACGAAGCCCAACAATTCAATCTAAATTAATCCTTTTGGGATTCATTGCATTCTACACAAATCTACAATATCTTTTGGCTAAAGCAAACTACGAAATTATCATGATTATAATTCACGGAATCGTTAGGGAAGTACTTACGACTTCGTTGAGTAAGTTCACTTCACTCAGTATGACAATAATTCACTAGATTCCCGATCGGAGTCGGGAATGAGACAATATCCCCTTTACTCTCACCGAAATATTTCTGAGAATTTGGATTTACGAGGTATTTATGTTTGAGCGAAGCGAGTTCAAATACCTCGCCAAATTTTCGGAAATATTGAGGGAAACCGCAGGTTGAGAGTTCGGGGCACCCTTTTTTGGTTACTTTGTTGGGTGGCAACAAAGTAACATTAAAGAAAGGACTATATTCCCGCCTTCGCGGAAAAATTCTTCAGGAAAGAATTTTCATGCAAACCATCATCGAAGTTGGTGAGTATCAGGACGATACGAATAAATGTCGGGGCGTGTTTTTATTTGGTTACTTTGCTTTACACGAGTAAAGAAAAGTAACAGTTAAGAACCTGGCAAATACCTCACCAACAACCCAAAATCAATTTGAGCTAAATCCTCTTCAGGAATTTGAACCGGTAAATCAACCACATATCCTGAACCTGGAGCGTAATCCAACTTTTCGCCTTTTTTGCCAATCATGTCTGTCAAATTGAAATTGACGTTACCTGTCGGAGTCATCAGTTGCAAATTGTCGCCAACCAGAAATTTGTTTTTGACATCAATTTTTAATAAACCGGCATCTTTGTCATAAGACATGACTTCGCCGACAAATTGTTGTTTGTCACTGCCTGAAAAGCCGGATTCGTAGTTTTGGAATTCTTTGGTAGGATGGCGACGGTAGAAGCCTTCGGTAAATCCACGATTTGCCATGCCTTCTAATGTGTCCATCAAACCCATGTCGAATTCACGACCCGCAAGTGCATCGTCAATGGCTTGGCGATAAACCTGAGTGGTTCTGGCGGCATAGAAGTGAGATTTGGTGCGACCTTCAATCTTTAGCGAATCAATTCCCATGTCGATTAATGTCTTGACATGCTGAACCGCACGCAAGTCCTTGGAATTCATGATATAAGTTCCGTGCTCGTCTTCATAAGCCGGCATCAATTCACCAGGACGACCTTCTTCTTCCAGTAAAAACATCGGATTGTCATCGTCATTTTCATGCGGTTTATGATGGTTTGTTCCAGAGGATTGATGAATCGGAATCACATCACCGGTATCAGATTCTTCAGCTTCCATAGCATTGTATTTCCAGCGACAGGAGTTGGTGCAAGCCCCTTGATTGGAATCACGATGTGTCATGTAACCTGACAATAAACAACGACCGGAATAAGCAATACACAAAGCTCCATGAACAAAAACTTCCAGTTCGATATCAGGACATTCTTGACGAATCTCCCGAACCTCATCCAGAGATAATTCTCGGGATAAAATAATTCGGGTTAAACCCATAGTTTTCCAGAATTTAACCGTTGCAAAATTCACTGCATTGGCTTGTACAGATAAGTGAATCGGCATCTCCGGCCACTTTTCCCGAACCATCATAATCAAACCCGGATCAGACATAATCAAAGCATCCGGATTCATGGCAATGATTGGTTCCAAATCATTCAAATAAGTTCGGACTTTATTATTATGTGGAGCCAGATTGGAAGCCAGAAAGAACAATTTATTCAGGCGGTGTGCTTCTTCGATACCTTCAGCAAGTCTTTCGACATTTTTGAAATCATTTTCACGCACACGCAAAGAATATCGCGGTTGGCCCGCATAAACCGCATCTGCGCCATAGGCAAATGCATATTGCATGTTTTTATATGTCCCGGCTGGGGATAGGAGTTCGGTAGTTTTCATGGCTGGCAATACTAATGAAGTGGTGCTGATTAGTCAAATTGTTAGTTGATAATTGTTATCATTTGGAGATGTTTTGCATTAAAAGTGAAGATGATAGTATCTTCATTTTTGAAAGAACAAAAAAGCCATGCGAGAAAATTTATGCTAAAATCCCGCCTCTTTTAAATTCATCCGTGTTTTCATGTTATTTCCGCAGTTAAAAGCTCTGGACCAAAGCACTGAAACTCATATCAAGAGTGTCAGGGGTCTGGCTTTGCCTTTATTGTTGGCGGAAATCACCGAAAAGAATGATGGCTTGAATCTGGTCCTCACGGAATCGGCCCATCAGAGTATTGTTCTAGAAGAAGAACTGGAGCTTTGTGCTCCGCAACTGTCCGATCGAATTTTACATTTTCCGGCGTGGGACACCTTGCCTTACGATGTGTTTTCGCCAAACCCGGAAATTATTTCACAGCGTTTGGCTTTTCTTTATCAGATTTGTAACACCATTGAGAATGGCATTCTCATCATTCCTACCAGCAACTTAATGCAACGACTTTGCCCGAAAAATTTCGTCAAAGGCCGGTCGCTTTTTTTACAGAAAAATTCCAAATTTGATATTGCCAAGAATCGGCTGAATTTTGAAAATAATGGTTATCACTGCGTTCCCGAAGTTCGCGAACCGGGTGAGTTTGCTATTCGTGGCGGAGTGGTTGATATTTTTCCAACAGGCGCTCATCAGGCTTTTCGGTTGGATTTATTTGATGATGAAATTGAATCGATCAAAACATTTGATACCGAAA
>JAGRJO010000250.1 GCA_020442725.1 Lysobacterales bacterium | reverse complement strand
CATCATTCAAAAAGACAATCGTTTATCATCAACCCCAGTGGAGTGATTGTTAAACATTACCCGGATGTTTCTCCCTCGAGTCATACTTCTGAAGTTTTAAGTGATTTAGTAACTCTTCAATCAAGTTTATGACCATCAAAGACCCCACTAATTCACAAGTTCAAGCCAATCTACTCCAACTAGCATATCGTTCCTTACCAACGAGCCAGATTGGAATGGTTCTTGCGGGTATAGTTTTAGTTTTTCTTTTGAAAGGCCAAGTTGATGGGACAATTTCGGCAATCTGGATTCTATTGCTAATTGTCACAGTCGTTTTTCGTTTGATTACATTCCAGATATCAATTACAAAAACCATTCAACGGAATATCTCAAAAAGATATTCTTAATTGGTTCTATCTTATCAGCAATGGTTTGGGGAGGCGCTGGTTATGTCCTTTTTCCGCAAGATTCGGCTATCCACCAATCATTCCTAACAATTACAATAGTCGGCATTGCAACTGCAACGGTTGGTACCTTGACGCCTTATCTTGCCGCACTCAATAGTTTTATTCTAATCACAATACCTCCAATCTTATTTAAATATGTAACACTGGAGGATAGCATTGGACAACTGATGTCATTTGGACTTGCAATTTACACTAGTGTGTTGTTAATTGGCTCGAGAAGATTTCATGACTACTTATCCGAAAATACCATACTGAGAATTGTCGCCAGACAAAGAGAGATGCTCATTCAGGAAAATGAAAAGCGCTATCGCTTACTTTATGAAAAGTCTGAAGACGCAATGCTTCTGGTAAGTAATTATCAAATCACGATGGCAAATTTAGCTGCAATAAACATGTTGGGTTATGAAAATGAAAATGAAATCATAGGTACATCAACATGGGAACACATGCCACTCAGTCAGAAAAACGGTGTTTCTTCGGAATACAAAGTCAAGTTGATTAAACACGATTTAAAGATGTCCGGTTTTGGAAGGTTTGAATGGATTTGTAAACGTAAGAATGGTGAAATTTTTCCTGTTGAAATGGCAGTAACATTAGTTACATTGAATAACCAACAATCTCTATTTTGCGTTATCAGGGACATTTCAAGGACAAAGAAAATTCAACACCAGCTTATTAAAGCTCAAAGAAAAGCAGATGCTGCTAACAAAGCAAAGTCAGATTTTCTGGCAAATATCAGTCACGAAATCAGAACGCCTATGCATGCTGTGATTGGATTAACAAAAGTACTTTTGTTGAATCCACTTTCAATAAAGCAGCTTGTGCGTGCGCAGTCGATAAAATCGAATGCGGAACTGACATTATCCATACTTAATGACATCTTAGATTTTTCCAAAATTGAAGCCGGGAAGCTAGAGTTAAGAAAACAAAATTTTAACTTAAAGTCTTTAATGGATAGTTTAGGTAGTTCTCTTCATAGTCGGTTCAACGCCAAAAAGTTATTCTTACATATAAACGCTCCCGATGAAATCAATCAGAATCTTTCAGGTGATCAAAACAGAGTCAGACAAATTCTGAATAATTTAATAGACAATGCATACAAATACACAGATTCCGGCGGCATCACCATCAATTGTAGAATCATTGAATCAGATGAATATTATTCAAAAATAGGTTTTGAAGTCATTGATACCGGTATTGGAATTAACAGAGAAGACGCTAAGAAACTATTCCATAGATTTAGTCAGGCAGATGACTCTACAACTAAAAGATACAAAGGTGTGGGTTTAGGACTCAGCATTTGTAAGCAACTCATTAGTTTGATGGATGGGGATATTAGTTTTACCAGCGAACCGGGGAAAGGCTCTGTTTTCAGCTTCTATATAAAACTTGAAAATGCTCAGGTAATATCTCAAACAGAACCAAGTGAATTTATAAGCGTAGAAACTATTAAAAAGATTAGTGCCAAAGCATTAGTCGTCGATGATATTGAAACCAATCAATATGTCACAAAGGAAATGCTGGAAATTTTCGGCGTAGAAGTCGTTACCGTCGGTAGTGGATTTAAAGCTCTTGAAAAATTGCAAAATGAGGATTTTGATATTGTTTTCATGGATTGTCAGATGCCTGATATGGATGGATTTGAAAAAACACTGAGAATCCGGCAATTAGAGAAACATGAAAACATTCCAATTATTGCTCTCACAGCAAATGCATTATCAGAAGCCAGAGATAAGTGCATAGTCTCAGGAATGAACGATTATCTTTCTAAACCAATCAGCTTAGAATTACTACAAAATGTACTTCATCAATACATCAGAAATCAAGATTATTCCAAATTAACAACATCACCAAAACAAAGCAAGCTCAGTTTGATAACTAACAAATATCCCATAAAGAAATATTTTAATTTTTCAACTCTTTATGAGAGGCTGGGTGGTAATCTGGAAGTGATTCATAAAATCATTAATCAATTCAAGTACAGTATGAAATCTCATATTCAAAATATTTCTGACAGTTTTGAAAAGTCAGAAATATCAAACGTCATTAGTATTTCACATAAACTCAAAGGCTCTGCCGCTAATTTAAGCTGTGAAAACTTATCAGAATTAGCGCATCGGATCGAAACGTCATTAAAGGATGGAAATATTGATGATGCTTCTGAAATGATTAAGGATTTATATCCATGTTATGATGACACTATTTCACAAATTGAAAAAATCATGTCCTCAAAATAGCAACTGATTATAAAGCTCGCATGGAAAGTTTTCAGTAATTCTCATAATTCGCTTTTTATTGTTGAAAACATCATAAGTTCGGCTCAGAACTTCCATTCCTTTGATAAATCCTGTCGATTCCAGCGAATCAGAAATTAACATCTCCTGCTTAACCATTTCTTTAAATGTTTCCATTTTATAATCTAACCATAAGGTTCCGATTGGCTTTGATTTTTCTAATAAATCACTGACAAACTCTTCAGAAAGATGATTCAAATAAACTTTAGAATTTGCAAA
>JAGRJO010000024.1:9596-16870 GCA_020442725.1 Lysobacterales bacterium | reverse complement strand
ATTATCCGCAACCCTCAGGTTATGATACCGGTCCTGCAAATTGCTTGCTGGATGAATGGATTTTAAAAAACAAGGGAGAAAAATATGATGCCAATGGACAGTGGGCTCAAACCGGTGAGCTTGATAAAAACCTTTTAAATCAATTGATTGGTGATAGATACTTTAATTTGCAAGCTCCGAAAAGCACCGGGCGTGAATATTTTAATTTAACTTGGCTATCCGGTTTTGAGAACTCCTTATGGAAATGTCCGGCTGCAAATGTTCAGAATACGTTGACACATTTGACAGCTTTGTCAATCAGTAATGAAATCAAAAAAAGCCGCTTTCCTGTCGATGAGGTTGTAGTTATGGGCGGCGGAAGTAAAAACAAATTTCTATTGGAATTGTTAGGTATGTATAGTCAGTTACCGGTTCATTTGTCTGAAGATTTCGGTTTTGATGGTGATTGGATTGAGTCCATACTATTTGCCTATCTTGCCTATCTCCGCGTCAATCAAATCAAACTCGATTTATCTGCTATTACCGGAAGTCAAAATAGGATTCTATATGGCGATTTGATTCGTTGTTGAAATGCCTGAAATAATCCATTCGAAAATAAATTTTCACGCTCTGGCTCAATCTTTACACGATTGGTACTTACTCAAAAAAAGACAACTTCCGTGGCGAGATAATCGTTCAGCATATCGCATTTGGATTTCTGAAATTATGCTGCAGCAAACCACGGTTCAGGCAGTGATTCCCTATTTTGAAAGATTCATCAAACAATTTCCAGATTTACAAACCTTGGCGAATAGTGATATTGAGGAAGTTTTGCAACTATGGAGTGGACTGGGATATTATTCTCGAGCCAGAAATTTACACAAAGCAGCGCAGTTGTTTGTTGAAAATGGTGGTATTCCAGACTCATATCAAGAACTCCTCAAGTATCCCGGTTTGGGAGACTATACTTCCAGAGCGATTTCATCCATTGCTTTCGATGAAAAAGTCGGTGTGCTTGATGGAAATGTCATACGGATTCTAACGAGATTGTTGAATTACAAGCAAAAATGGTGGAAGACCGAACACAAAAAATACCTGCAAGGTATTGCAGATAGTCTTAATCAGTTTGAATTTCCAAGCTCTGAGGTCAATCAGGCATTGATGGAACTAGGCGCGATGGTTTGTTTGCCACAATCACCACTTTGTAATCAATGTCCTTGGTCAGATAACTGCTTGGCACAAAGTCAAAAATCAATAAGTGAAGTTCCACTCAAACGGAAAAAAACTCCAAGCCAAATTTGGTACTGGCAACCAGAAATTTACTCTCGGAAGAATCAAGTTTTACTTGAGAAAAATACCAAATTGCCATTCCTTAAGAACCAGTGGCTGCTTCCCGGAAAATGTTCCAAACATGAAGAAAAACCGAAAGATTACACTTTTAAGCACTTCATTACTCGTTACAGTATTTATGTGAAACCCAAACAGTATCATGGCATCGAAGCTTTGCAGTTAAATAGCAATCAGCAATGGTTTGATATTGATTCAATAAAAAAAGTAAGTCCTAGTTCATTATTACAAAAGTGTTTAACTACTCATAAAAACATTGAGCAGAAAAACTAAATATCATTTTTGAATGAAATATAGTTAATAATATCAGATTAATGCTTTATTCAAATTATTAAGATTGTTTGAAACAGGTTATAATACGGTTAGAATTTGTAAAATGTTGATGCTAAAATCAATTTAACTTTATTGGGGAATTTAATTATGAAAAACAAGTTTATATCATTTATGTTGCTGTTGGCTTCTAATAATATATTTGCAAATCCAACAGCTCAGGAAATTGAAGATGAAATAACGGGCTTTTCATCAGAGCCGCAAACAACTCCAACACCGGACAGCAACAGTCGTTTGATTGCAATGGGAACTCTCGTCGATTCTGGTTTATTGCTTATTCCTGAATCCACAAATGATAGGGTTATGGCTTTTGATCCTATGACCGGAAATTTACTGGATGCGGATTTTATTCCATCAGATCCAACAAACTTGTCAACACCAATCCATGCCATTATTTCTTCAGATAGACAATCATTTCTTGTTTCAGATCAAATTGATGATGCAGTGCAGCAATACGATTTAAACGGAAGTTATATGGGGATTTTTGCCCCAGCTGGAGGTGTTGATAATAGTATTTTGGATAATGTGAGAGGAGTTGCATTGGATTCGTCAGGAAATCTGCTTGTAACTGTTGGTGGAGGAGCAAATGATGATTCAGTTGCTCAATTCGATACATCTGGAAATTATACTGGTAATTTTGTTGCTAATGCATCTGGTGGTTTGGACTCACCTTTTGACATTTACTTGAGAACCAACTCTCAAGCATTAGTTGGAGGAATAACTAGTGATGCTCTCCACAGTTATGACATAAGTGGGAATTATTTGTCTGATTTTAGTCCTATAAATACTTTTCCTGAGCAGATATTTGAAACCAATTCAGGTAACATTCTGGTTGCAAATTTTTCAGGCACAGAAGAAGGAGTAGTAGAATATGATTCGGCAGGAAATCAAATTGGAATCTATGACCCCGCGAGTTTGGGTGGTTACCGAGGAGTTTATGAGTTACCGAATGGCAATATATTAACAACCAATGGATCAGGAGTTCATGAGATCGACAGGCTTGGGAATGTCGTTGAAACCAAAATATCCGGTGTTAGTGCTCGATTTATTGAATATGTTCCACCAGCTCCTGTGGCTGCACCTATACCTGTACCGATGTTATCTTTAAACACATTAATAATGCTTATTTTGGGAGTTGTTGGTATTGTTATTATAAGAAAATCAGTTAAATTCAATTAACGACCTCGTGATTGTACAACACTGAAAATCATTCGTTATAATAGGTTTCTTTAAAGGCAACAGACAGCGTTGCCTTTTTTTTGAATGAAATAAACACAGTAACTTAAGAAATCATGGCTAAAGATTATTTGTTTCACAACCGCAATTCCCCAATCTTGTTTTCAATTCCGCATGATGGCGATGTGATTCCGGATGAAATTGCAAAAAACATGAATGACTCTGCTTTAAAAACTCCTGACAGGGATTTTTATGTGTCTCAAATATTCAATTTTGCCAAGGATTTTGATATTAGTTTGTTGAAAACCAATATTTCCCGTTTTGTGATTGATTTGAACCGCCCGCCGGATAATGCTTCGTTATATCCCGGACAATCCGTTACTGAACTTTGCCCAACCACATTGTTTGATGAAAGTCCAATTTATAAAGCGGAGAAACCTGATGAATCAGAAATTGAGCGAAGAATTAAAACTTACTGGAAACCTTATCATCAGATTATCAAAGACAAGCTGGAAGTGATAAAACAGCAACATGGGTTTGCTATTTTAATCGACTGTCATAGTATTAAATCGGAAGTTCCACGATTTTTTGAGGGAAGGCTGACTGATATTAACATCGGCACCAATAGCGGGAAAAGTTGTGGAGATGAAATTATTCAGCGTTTTATGTCAGTTTTAGAAGCTCAGAATCGTTATTCGCATGTTTTGAATGGTCGTTTTAAAGGTGGTTATATCACACGGCATTACGGAAAACCTGAAGAAAACATTCATGCCATTCAAATTGAATTGTCACAAATCAATTATTTGGATGAAAAACATAATCGCTATGACTATGAAAAGGCTGAAAAATTGAAAACCGTATTGATCAGAGCGATTAACAGTTTATGCTAACTTTCAATAATATAACCTTATCGCGCGGTAAGAAGGAACTATTCAGTGATGTTAGCTTTATCGTCAATCCGAAATCAAAAGTCGGTCTTACCGGTGCAAACGGATGTGGAAAAACCAGTTTAATCAAACTGATACTTGGTGAATTACACGCTGATTCCGGTGAATTTTCAGTCTCTGATAAACTCCTCATTGCTCATGTCGCGCAAGAAATTTCCAATTCCAATCGTTCTGCAATTGAATATGTTATGGACGGCGATAATGAGTTCAGGGAGATTGAGGAACAGATTCAACAAGCTCAGGATTGTAATGATTCTAATAAGTTGGCAGTATTGTATGATTCTATGCAACAAATTGACGGTTACACCGCTAACTCCAGAGCGGCAAAATTGTTAAATGGTTTGGGTTTTTCAACATCAGATGAGCAAAAACCGGTCAATTCATTCTCCGGTGGCTGGAGAATGCGTCTGAACTTGGCACAGGCATTGATGTGCCGGTCGGATATTTTGTTGCTTGATGAGCCAACCAATCACCTGGACTTAGAGGCAATAATTTGGCTTGAAGAGTGGCTGAAACATTATGCAGGAATTATTCTGCTGATTTCTCATGACAGGGATTTTCTCAATGCTGTGTGTTCGCAAATTATTAACATTGAACATGGAAAAGCGACTCTTTATCAGGGAAATTATGACTCATTTGAAAGAATTCGAGCTGAAAAAATGAGTCTGCAACAAGCAATGTTTGAAAGCCAACAAAAGCAAATTAAACACATGCAATCTTATATCGACCGCTTCCGCTACAAAGCCAGTAAAGCGAAACAGGCTCAAAGTCGAGTTAAAGCACTCGAAAAGATGGAATTGATTTCAGCGGCACAGATTGATTCGCCATTCAATTTCAATTTTTCCAATGAAGGGTTTATTCCTCAGCAATTGTTAAAAATCACTGATGCATCAACAGGTTATGCTAAAAAAGAAATTTTAAAAAATATTAATTTGTTAATTCAAAAAGGTGAAAAGATTGGTTTGCTAGGCTTTAACGGAGCGGGAAAATCGACTTTAATCAAACTGATTGCCAAAGAAATAAATATTTTCAATGGTGAAATTGATTATGTCAAAGAATTGCGAATTGGTTATTTTGCACAGCATCAATTGGATCAATTGCACTTCGATTTGAGTCCGATTGAACATTTAAAATTGATTGATAAAAACATTTCAGAACAACAGGCAAGAAACTATTTGGGTGGATTTGCATTTCACAATGACATGGCAACGGATAATGTTCAGCACTTTTCAGGCGGAGAAAAAGCGCGATTAGTGTTGGCTTTATTGGTTTATCAGAAACCAAATCTACTTTTACTGGATGAACCGACTAACCATTTAGACATTCGGATGCGACATGCCATCAGCGTCGCTCTCCAAAGCTATGAAGGTGCGATGATTCTGGTTTCTCATGACAGGTATTTATTATCAACGGTGACTGATAAATTGCTATTAGTTTCGAATGAGGAAGTCCAAACTTTTGACGGTGATTTACAGGACTATTATCGCTGGGCCAATGACACCCGAAAAAATGCTGTTCAAACTGAAGAGGATGTTGAAGGGGAAGTTAATTCTCAAAATAATAAAAAACTACAGAGGCAGCAAGCTGCTGAATTGAGAGAATTACAGAAACCGTTGAGACAGAAACTTCGGAAAATAGAAACAGAATTGGAAAAATTACAAAAGCAAGAGCATCAAAACAATGAAAAACTCATGGATGAAAGTCTCTATGAGCCTCAAAATTCAGCAAAGTTAAAAGAAATTACTATCACTCAGAGCGAGGTTAAGAAACGAATTGTGGAGTTGGAATCTTCATGGTTAGAAATTTCTGAACAATTGGAATAGCTCATCTATTATTTTAATAAAAATTGATAAAACTCAAATAGTTATCAAATAATTGTGATATGATTTAGTGATGAAAAAGCATAAACACTTAGTCGAACCAACATTTCTGCGTAAATCGGACTATTCCTATGTCAATTACAATGGGAGTGATTTAGACTCTATTCTTTCCTTCTCGATAGGTCGAAATAATGGAGATTTAATTTTGCATCAGCAAAGGATTGAGGTTTATGCTCGTGATAATAATCCTGAGCTTTTATTTGGTGCGATTGTTGATTTATTTATTGCCCTGGGTGACAAAGGATTGGATTATAAAAAACGTATCTTGGACAGTTACGGTCATTTATTACCATCAAATAAGACTATGACGTTAACTCGATCTATGAACAGTGTGTTGAAAGATTCAACAGTTATTAAAGAATTGAAAGGCTCATTCCTTAGTTTAGGGCTCGTGGGTGCGTTATTGTCATCGGCTCATTTGTCAGAGATTAAATAAAGTGACTAGGTTGAATAGTCGAAAAAATTTGAGGAACAGGTTTTAATTTATGGAATCTAAAAAATATTTAATGCCCACACCCGGTGGTTCATATTATTTCGTTCAGGATAGTGAAAAAACGGAATATAGAGATGTTATCAGACGTTTAGTTAACCATTCTTCTAGTCCCGAACTTTCAGAAACCAACTTACTGGAGATTTTTAATGTGAAAAGTTCTGAGAGTTTGCAAGATAAACTCAAAGAGTTTGAAGGTTTGAAATTAATTCAGGTTGTTGATAATCAATTCCAAGTACCGGTAGGAAATATCGAAGAGGATTTGGTGAATATTATCAAGTTTTTCTCAAAAAACGGAAAGTCTCTACTGTCTGATTCACAAGGTTTTTGTGTGGCAAATAATGGTTTTCCATCTGAAATGAGCGATGAAATTTCTGTTTTGTCGGCTGACATTGCGATGATGCATAAACGCCGTGCACTAGGCATAAATAGCCGTCTGGGGTTGAATTCACAAGCATGGTCAATTGTTGATGCGTCCGGAAACAGTCGTTTGGGTTTCTGGCCTTTGAATATTGAAGATGAAGTTTTTGTACTTGCCGTTGAAGGTGTTCCATCTTTTAATCGCCCTGAATTTGTTGAGTTGGTTTGGATGCTGTATTTGCGATACGGTAAGTAGTATATTTGATGAATCAATAAAAAAACCGAAATCAAAGGATTCCGGTTTTTTTATTACTTTTTTTTATTGAACTTTAGGTAATTAAGGTATCCATTAGGTCAATCATAAATTCGGCATCATCTTGAGATTGTTGTTCCCACTTGTTAAAGCCTAATGATTGCAATGTGCTTTTGCCTTTTTCGCTACTATGCATTTCAGCTAGTAATTCGCGCATATCATCAACTTCCAAATCAGAGTTTTCAAAAAAACTCGGACCAATCAAAAAGTTATGTCTTATGACTGAAATTTGACTGGTTACGATTGGTCTCAATTGGCTTCGCAGAAATTTTGACATATCTTCATAGCCTTCTTTGAGGAAAAAACCGGCATCTTCTTTACCATTGATTAGATTTTTAGCAACCATGACATAGTTTTGATATTCGGTGACATTAATATTCGCGGGATTCAAGTCAGCGGGTTCCAGCATAATCATACCGATGGTACTGACTTCTGGATCACTTGCTGTGGCA
>JAGRJO010000024.1:0-9497 GCA_020442725.1 Lysobacterales bacterium | reverse complement strand
GCTTTAATATCCTCTCTTTGTCTTTCAAAAGAATCGTAAAGCTCGAGATGAATAGACTCATTTGTTTGCTTTTGCAACCAAGTGTTGAAAATATACCAACCTGCAATATGATCCGGTGAAAAGTCCGGGCTGACGGTCATTGTGAATTTCATTGCTTCTCCTCCGCCAGTAACTTTTTGTATAATTCTGTGCATTCGTTAATCTTGGTTCTTGAGGGTTTTCTTCTCACTGATGCAAAACCAACTAATTTACCATCCCGAATATTGGGTACGACTACCGCATAAACCCAATAGTATTTGCCATCTTTTCGGAGGTTTTTTACATATCCACTCCATTTCGTTTGCGTGTTTATGGTATCCCACAAACCTTGAAATGCGACTGCCGGCATATCGGGGTGTCTGAGAATGTAATGAGGAGCACCAATCAATTCATCTTCGTTAAAACCGGACATTTCGATAAAGGCCTGGTTACAATGAGTAATAATTCCTTTGGTATCAGTTCTTGATACAATCAGTTTTCCCTCAGGAAAAGGAACTTCCTCATCAACTATTTCACGTTCGGCATTGGTATTGTCATAATATTTCAGTTGTACTTTACTCATGACTAACGCCTCCTAAATCATATCTGATATTTTCTTGGCAGCTCTTTTTACATCCAGAAAAATCAATCCCAGTTTAGCATTACTTTTTGCCATTACTGTTAGTACAGCATCTTCCCCGGCTTTCACCATCAACACATAACCATTGTCACCTTTAATCAGTACTTGATCGAGTACTCCTCTTTCCAACTCCTGAGCCGTTCTGTCACCTAGTGATAACATTGCTGCACTCATGGCACCAACACGGTCTTCATCAATACTTGTTGGTAGTTGAGATGCAATAATCAGACCATCAGTTGAAATGATAGCAGAGGCTTCGAGGTCTGTTGAAGAGCTGTTGAGCTCAATTAATATATCGTTGAGCTTTTCTATTCTCATAATTTTCTCCTTATAAAACTGTTGGTGGTTTTGCAACATTCCAGAATGCACAAACCAGTATCGCGTATTCTAATTGATTTCTTGCAAACACTGCTTGATATCAATCAAGGATTCTTAAAGTAATTATAGTAAACTCTGCCAGAAAATACTGATTTTTAAAGGATAATTATATGTTAACCATTAATATTCTTTAAAAACAAGGAGTTCTCCGCATAATACTGATGAGCCGGCGTTTCATCAAGAACCATTTCAGTCACTTTGTTGAGCATGAAACGAACTTCATCTTTTTGTCTCGTATCAACTTTCACTGTTAGAATCTCATCGTTACATTTGTGTCTGATTTCCTTGGATAATTGAGCCATGTTGTGCTCTTTGATATCGTAATGTGTAAAAGCAACCACTTTCATAGCATCTCGATTTCCGGATTGATCGATGATTTCACGATAATGTAAAAATTCGGCATAAGGAGCGACTGACGATAAATCAACCAAAATGACATAAATATTAGCCTTGTCAACAGTTTGATTTTGAACAAAATCATAGCGTTTTTGTCCGGGTGTACCATAAACTCTCAGTTTGGCTTTTGGTGTATTGTATTCACCAAAGTCAATTCCAATTGTTGTGTTTTGCTTTAATAGTCCAACAGTATCCGTCGCTTTGACTTCACTGGTAAGGATGTTATTATCGCAAGCAGAGCTGATGGCTGTTGTTTTTCCTGAACCCGGACGACCCAGAAACACGACTTTGAGTGTTTTCAATGCATCAGGGTTTCTTAATTCCATGATTTTTGTAGCGACATTTTGGCTTCTTGCAGGCGTCTTTTTAATTGTTTGAGAGGCTGAAGATTTGATTTCCTTTATGCTGTGCATAAATTTTGAAAAAGCATTCTTTAAGCTAAAGCCCATTTTGAAGTTGACACCTTTGCTATCCTTAAGTACCTTTGACTCTGAGATTGCGTTTAAAACTCCTAGAATTTTGGAGCTGTTTATTGGGTAACTGATTCTGTAAGTTAAAATTTCGCCTCCAATTCTTTCAATCAAATCGCTTGGATTCTTGCTAAGAATAACTTTGGCTTTAGTTCTATCATCAATATCTGCATTCGCTTCCTCATTCTCCCGAAGAAATATGACATCAGATTGATTATTGATACGATTGACAGACCAGTTGTCTTGCAGTCTTGATTTTAATAAATGACAATATGACGCTATAACGCCAACCAGGCTTTCATCCAGTTGAGGTAGAGATAGTGTTTTGTTAGCTTTTGACACGACATCACCCCCAGTAAAATTCGTGTGAACCAAAAAATTGGCTTGTAAATATTCTTAAGTGGTATATATTTCTAATCTAAATGATTTTCATTAAGTTTATTGTATGTAACAAACAAGTTTTATTCAAAGAACTTGATATGGTTCACATAATAATTGTTTTAATCATCAGGAAACTGAGATGAAATTCACATTTATTTAACTATGTAACAAAGTTTGTTACAATTTTTAACAATTAAGTTCTTGACTTTAGGTAAAGTTCGAATTTTCCTACAAATTCAATTTGCTCATCGGTCTGAATGTATTTGTGATTGATAGAACGAATCTTCTCTATGGCTTTAATTGCAGAGATTTTGTTAAGAAATATTAAGTTACATGCCAGCATAATTCCGGTTCTGCCCATTCCGGCTTTACAGTGATAAATAACGCTCTTTCCTTCGTCGAAATATTTTTGCATAAGTGATAGAAACTCAAAGGTTTTATCAATTTCTGGAACTCCCATATCTTTGATAGGGAAGTGAACCCCTTCAATCTGAAACTTACTTAACTCATGCGGATCAATCGGCTTTTGTTGCAGGCTGACAAGGCAGTCAACCCCCAGTTGTTGCATAATTTTTAAATCATCTTCAAGTTCAGTCATTAAGCCGGGTTTTTGCATGCCTCCGAGTTGATTGGGTAATATCCAGTAAAACTCACAAATACTCGAAAATCGGCGCAATATGCTCAGTTGGTTTTCTTTTTTTACAATATCGTTCAGAGGGTTCGAGTACCATGCACTTCCACTTTGCAGAAATTCTTTTCCAAGTTCTGTTTGGGGTTGTTTAAAAAATTGATTCGTTTCAGTATGTTCATGCAACACTCCGCCACTTACTAAGGCAATGGAGTCACTGATTTCTTTTGCCTCTTCTTTGTTATGAGTGATTAAAAGCACGGTTGTGATTTCTTTGAGTTTTTTGATAACTCCGATAATAATTTCTTCATCCTTGAGCGATGTATTTGCCAGAACCTCATCAAGTAACAATAATTTGGGTTTGCTCGCAACCGCTTTGGCAATCAATAGCATTTTGTGTATTCCCATGCTTTGTTTAATTGCCGGCTTATCAAGTATATCCTCAAACAATTCCCAGATTCCAAGTCGTTGGAAAACTTCACGGGCGAAGTTTTTTTGTGCAGCGTCACTTTCAAGTTTAAGAAACTCTAAATCATCAGTGAAGTTTTCCAGAACTGTGCCGGTAAATAATCGAGCTTTTTGAAGCACATGACCGATTTGCTTTTCTGATAAGGATTTGTCAAGTCGTTCTCCTTCAAGATAAAACTTGCCTTTCTCCCAGTAAGATAGAGAAGGTGATTCCCTTAGTATCGCATTGATTAAAGAGCTTTTGCCGGTACCTGAAGGACCAAGAAGAGCCGTAACGCTGTTGTGTGTGAGATTGAGTTCATCAATCCTTAACATTTCTTCGTTTCCGTAGCCCAATTGAAGGTTTTTGATTTTTAGAAGAGTATCCATTCTGTGGATTATAATTAAAAAAAATGAACAAACTACTCTTTTTTTAGTGAAGTGTTCGACAATATTGACTTTAAGTTGAATTTTTCAACAATAATCACAATCAAAGTCAATAATTACTTAACCTTACAAGGTTTTTCAAGTATCATGCGTCCTCAAATTATTCGGCGGGCATTTTTCAGCTCCGCCAAACTCATAAAAATTAACAGAATGAACGATTATGACAGACTTATCTAAATACAGGAATATAGGAATTTTCGCTCACGTGGATGCCGGTAAAACGACTACAACTGAGCGTATTTTGGCATTAACAGGAAAAATCCACCAAACAGGCGAGACTCATGATGGCTCAGCAACAACTGACTTCATGGATCAAGAACGTGAACGTGGGATCACAATTCAATCGGCAGCAACAAGTTGTATGTGGAATGACCATCGTTTGAATATTATTGACACTCCGGGTCACGTTGACTTTACTGTGGAAGTTTATCGTTCATTGAAAGTACTTGACGGTGGTGTTGGTGTATTCTGTGGTTCCGGTGGTGTTGAGCCTCAATCAGAAACCAACTGGCGTTATGCAAATGATTCAGAAGTCTCTCGTATCATTTTCGTTAACAAACTGGATCGTATCGGTGCCGATTTCTATCGTGTAGTTGATCAGGTAGAGAATGTTCTTGGTGCTCATCCTTTGGTTATGGTACTTCCAATTGGAATAGAAGACGAGTTTGTGGGTGTTGTTGACCTGTTAACTCGCAAAGCATGGTATTGGGAAGATTCAGGTTCTTTGAATTATGTAATCAAGGATGTACCTGCTGATATGGCTGATAAAGTTGAAGAATATCGTGAAAAATTGATTGAAACAGCTTTGGAACAAGATGATGAAGCTTTGGAATCCTATCTTGAAGGTGAAGAGCCTAGCATGGAAAAAATCAAAGAGTGTATCCGTAAAGGTACAGGTACAATGGATTTCTTCCCGACTTATTGTGGTTCTGCTTTTAAAGATAAAGGTGTTCAGTTGGTACTGGACGCGGTTGTTGACTATTTGCCTGATCCTACAGAAGTTAAACCTCAACCTGAAGTTGACCTCGAAGGTAATGAAACCGGTAAATTTGCAATCGTTGATCCTGATAAACCATTAAGAGCATTGGCGTTCAAAATCATGGAAGACCGTTTCGGTGCATTGACATTTATCCGTATTTACTCAGGTAGAATGGAAAAAGGTATGCAAGTTCTTAATACATTCACAGGTAAAACTGAAAGAATCGGACGTATCGTGGAAATGCATGCTGATGAAAGGATAGAACTTGAAGCAGCTCAAGCTGGTGATATTGTTGCAGTTTTAGGTATGAAAAACGTACAGACAGGTCACACGCTTTGTGATCCTAAAGATGCGGCGACACTAGAACCAATGGTATTCCCTGATCCGGTTATCTCTATGGCAGTTAGTCCTAAAGACAAAGCAGCTTCTGAAAAATTATCAGTTGCAATCGGTAAAATGATTAAAGAAGACCCATCTTTCCAAGTTGAAACGGACGAAGATTCCGGTGAAACAATTCTGAAAGGAATGGGTGAGTTGCACTTGGATATTAAGATTGATATCTTAAAACGTACTTATGGCGTTGACGTTCAAGTGGGAGCTCCTCAGGTGGCCTATCGTGAAGCGATTACTCAGCCGATTGAAGATTCTTATACTCATAAGAAACAATCTGGTGGTGCGGGTCAATTTGGTAAAATTGATTACCGTATTGAGCCGGGCGAATTGGGTTCAGGTTATGTATTTGAATCTGTTGTGGTTGGTGGTAATGTTCCTAAAGAGTATTTTCCAGCGATTGAACATGGTTTTAAATCACTGATGTCTGAAGGTGTATTGGCGGGCTACCCTTGTACTGATTTGAAATTCACATTGATGGATGGAGCTTATCACGCGGTTGACTCGTCTTCAATGGCGTTTGAAGCGGCAGCAAAAGGTGCATATCGTCAATCTATGCCAAAAGCGGCTCCACAATTGATGGAACCAATTATGGCTGTGGATGTATTTACGCCGGACGATCACGTTGGTGATGTGATTGGTGATTTGAATCGTCGTCGCGGTATGATTAAATCTCAAGAACCTTCAACAACAGCTGTAAGAATTAAAGCGGATGTTCCATTATCAGAAATGTTTGGATACATTGGCACATTGAGAACTATGACTTCAGGTCGTGGACAATTCTCAATGGAGTTTTCTCATTATAACTCTTGTCCTGCGAATGTTGCGGAAGCAGTTATTGCAGCAGCGAAGGCGAGAAAAGAAGCTAAGAATAAGTAAATTCATTAAATTAGTTGTCAATAAAAGGCGTTAGCGAAAGTTAACGCCTTTTTTATTGCAAATAAGTTAGATAAAATATTGATTATGTTTTCTAAGTTACAAAAATTTTCAGAACAGCTGAACACCAACCGATTGTTTGAAACTTTCGTCATTGCTGTCATTATTTTCTCGGCCTTGGTTGTGGGTATGAAAACCTATGACATTCCTTCGAGTTTGTTTGGAATTGTTGAAATATTGGATTGGACAATTACCATTATATTTCTTTTTGAAATCATCATCCGCTTCATTGCAGAACCAAATAAATCTCAATTTTTCAAGAATGGCTGGAATATTTTTGACACTCTAATAGTTGTTATTAGTTTGATTCCTGCAGAAAGTACCGACATGGCATTTCTAGGACGCTTGATTCGAATTTTCAGAGTTTTAAGAATGGTTTCCATGATTCCTGAGCTACGAATTCTGGTGAATTCATTAGTGAAAGCCTTGCCACAATTGGGCTATGTCATGTTGTTGATGTTTATAATTTTTAACATATATGCAGCAATGGGTAGCACCTTCTTCAGACATATTAACTCTGAACTATGGGGAGATATTCTTATAAGTATGTTGACTCTCTTCCGTGTGATGACTTTTGAGGGTTGGACAGAAGTTATGTATGAAACTATGCAGGTATATGGGTTGAGTTGGATTTATTATCTGTCTTTTATATTCTTTACAGCTTTTGCTTTTTTGAATATGATTATCGGAGTTGTCGTTAATGTTTTGGAAGAAGAGCGTGAAAAAAATAAGGCAGATAAGGCGAAAGAAGAGGGAAGCGCTACACTTGAAAGTTTATCCAAACAGTTGATAGAAATTCAAAAACAATTGTCAGAATTAAAAAAATGAAAAAAGATTCAGAGTTGGCTAAACAAGCAGTCTTAAGACTAGCAACAATTGATGACACAGATGCAATTCGCAAAGTGCATTATGATGCTTTTGCAGAGAGTGAACAACAACTAGTTGCTAAACTGGCTACAGATTTACTCGATGTCGTAACTAACAAAGACTCATTAACAATTGTCGCAGAACATGAAAATCAAATAGTTGCGCACATTGCATTGAGTCCAGTTAGCATAGAAGGGAGAGAAAATTGGCAAGGTTATATTTTAGCTCCGCTTGGTGTCTTGCCTGAATATCAGAAAAGTGGTTTAGGCTCTGAATTAATTGAAAAAAGCTTATCTATTTTAAAAGAAACTAAAGCAGAGATTATTTTTGTATATGGTGACCCCAAATATTACGGAAGATTCGGATTCAATACCGAAGATGCTGAAAAATTTAGTGCTCCTTTTGATTTGGAATATCCTTTCGGATGGCAGGCAATGCCTTTAACTCAGACTGAGACTGAAAAACAACCTGTTAAAATCACATGTGTTCCTGCTTTGATGAATCCTGAGTTGTGGTAATTCTTATTAAAAAAGGGCTCCGGATTTTTCCCGAAGCCCTGAGAAGTTGTAGTTTATTTGGCTTGTAACCGAATCGCTCCATCCAAACGGATTACAGAGCCATTCAGATAGGTATTTTCAACGATATGTTTCATTGTGTCGGCAAATTCTGCCGGATTTCCTAAGCGTGAAGGAAAAGGTACGGCCGCTCCCAATGCAGCTTTAACATCATCCGGCATACCTGCTACCATCGGTGTCATAAATACTCCGGGTGCAATTGTCATCACACGAACACCAATGCGGGTGAATTCTCTTGCCATTGGCAATGTCATACCGACGATTCCGGCTTTGGATGCAGAGTATGCTGCCTGTCCGATTTGACCTTCATAAGCAGCAATTGAAGCCGTATTTATCAAAACACCTCTTTGTCCGTCAGCATCAGCTTCATTATTTTGCATAATGTTTGAGGCAGTTTTGCAAATATTAAAACTTCCTATGAGATTAATATTTATTGCCTTGGCAAAATAGTCACTGGCCATTGGTGCCTTACGTCCTAATACTCTTCCAGCTGATAAAACACCGGCACAATTGATTGCGACATTAAGTCCACCCATGTTTTCATTAGCAGTTTGGCAAGCATTAACAACACTTTCTTCATTGCTCACATCGGTTTTTACAAAAAATGCTCGAGAACCGAGTTCTCCAAGGACTTCTTTGGTTGCATCTTCGTTAATATCCAGTAATGTAGCACTTCCCCCTTCGGAAATAATTTTTCTGGCGCAGGCCAATCCGAGTCCGGAAACACCGCCGGTAATAATTGCTTTAACACTATTAATTTTCATAATTTACCTTTATCTTAAATATATTTGTCTAAATTAATTCTTTGCATGATATAGCACAGACAATCTTGTCTGATTGCTGAAATTTTTTGAGTAATCATTGATGGGATGAACTTGGTTTTGGACACAATTTTGTTCAATTTAACCTCAAAGTAGGTATCAGTCACATCTTCACCATTTTCATCAGTGACGATAAAAGGCATACATTCTTGCTCTTCGAGTTTTAAGCAAAGATGTCCAAACGCTTCTCCTGAATTGATTTCGTGAAAATTCAAGACATCCAAATCTTTTGTGAGCATAAAAGCATGGTCGTGTTGTTCGTAGCTGATGTCGATTTCGGGTTTAACTTTGACTGTTGCAACAATTTTATAAACCTTTTGGTGCTCCAGAATTCCCGGAACGTGAGATAAGTTGGTTTGTTCCATCAATAATTCAAGGAATGTATGAGTTTGTTCAGTTCCGTCTGATGCTCCTGACAGGCCACACTCAACAGTCACAGATGGACAAAATGGAGCAAAAGCTCCTGACTGAATTCCATAAGGACTGGTGAAATAAATCATTGTGTCAGAGAATAGTGAAGCTAAATTGATGAAATCTTTGTTTAAAACATTGATGCCCGAATAGTGAGGATTTCTGCCTGAATTATTATGGATATCCACACTGGCAAACGGATTCATTTCTTTCATGATTTCAGTAATCTCTTGCATTGTCTTTGCAACAGGATACTCTTGCTTAAAGAAGGTATTTGGCCAGGATCGATTAAAGTCTGGTTGATTGTCCAATGATCTTACGTTATGTCTGGCAGCCTGTACATTTCCAAATAAAATACTAATCGAACGATGTAAGCCTTGTTTGTGGTTATTCAAATAATCCCGTAAGGCATCCCAGCCGGTATGTTCATCTCCATGTTGCAGGATTGATATAAAAACCGGTCTCTTGATTTTACCTTCCAAATGAACCAATGTATGATTATCAATTTTTTTGTAAAGTTGATCAGCATTCAGCTTTAACAAGCCTTCAGGCAAACTATCAAGTTGTCTTATCATAAATATTGAACTTTCCGGAGTTGAAATATTCTAAAATTCCGCAATGAGGGTGCGGGGTGTAATTTCTTGATTTTTGAATCAAAATTTAGTAAAAATAGCGACCCAATATTCTAACATAAAAGTTGTTTGTAATTAAAA